>CBFGJQ010000296.1:0-2256 GCA_965649095.1 Caldifarciminota bacterium
AATTTACCCCGGTCTTCGGTAAAAAGTCAGAAAATTTTGAGCGGGTTAACTATCTTCTCAAAGGGGTTGAAGCAGACCTCCTCGTCCTGCCCGAATTATTTAACACCGGGTATCTATTTCTGAATAAAGAAGAGCTCACCGAACTCTCCGAGGTAAAGGAGGGAGGTTTGACTTATAATTTTGTGTTAAATTTATGTAAAGAGAAGGGTTGTGCTATTGTCTATGGATTTGCGGAAAAAGATGGAGATTGTATCTATAATTCAGCAATACTAATCTCTCCGGAAGGTATCATTGGCCATTACCGCAAGACCCACCTATTCTTTGAGGAGTGGTCTATATTTACACCGGGTAATCTGCCTTACCGGGTCTTTGAATATCGGGGTGTGAAACTGGGGATACTTATCTGTTTTGACTATATCTACCCTGAGGCAATGCGCACATTGGCGTTAAAAGGTGCCCAGGTCGTGCTTTTACCAGCGAATTTAGTATTGCCCTTCTGTCCGGATGTAATGGTAACCAGGTCAATAGAGAATAGGATATTTACCGTTCTCGGTGATAGAACCGGAATTGATGACCGTGGGGTGAAGAGTTTGAAGTTTATCGGTAGAAGTCAGATTATTGCACCGAATGGCGAAATTCTGGTGAGGGTTAATGATGAAGAATGCGTGAAGGTAGTAGAAATTGACCCGAATTTAGCCCTTGACAAGAAGGTCACGCCTTACAACGAACTCTTCAAACAGAGGCGCGAGGACCTATATTTTCGTTGAGGACCGTAAGCTTGACTTTTGAACTTCTTTTATTATAATAACTTATATGCCAACAATGAAGGCAGTCGTTAAGACAAAATCTGAGCCAGGTGCCGAACTGATAGATCTTCCAATCCCCACCCCAGGACCGGACGAGGTCCTGGTAAAGGTTTTAGCAACCTCAATCTGTGGAACCGACCTCCATATCTTTCAATGGAATGAATGGGCACAAGGGCGTATAAAAAAGATTCCCCAGATAATGGGTCATGAGTTGTGTGGTCAGGTTGTAGAACTCGGTTCCAATGTCAAGGAAATAAAAAAAGATAGCATTATCTCTGCCGAGACACATATCGCGTGTGGCCATTGTTATTTCTGCCAGACTGGATACGCTCATATCTGCGAGAATGCTAAGATATTTGGCGTTGATATAGATGGGGTATTTGCTGAATATGCGGTTGTCCCGGCGAACAATGTCTGGGTCATTAAAGATAAAATTCCAAAAGATTATATTTCGGTTATGGAGCCTCTTGGTAATGCAATCCATACAGTCCTTGCCGGTGAGGTTGCCGGAAATGTAGTTTTAATCACTGGCTGTGGTCCAATTGGACTTATGTCCATTGCCATATGCAAGGCTTGCGGAGCCACAAAAATCATTGCTACCGAGGTGAATGAATACCGTCTGCAGATGGCAAAGAAACTCGGGGCAGATGTTGTTTTAAATCCCAAGAAAATAAAATTAGTTGATGTAATAATGGAAAATACCAATGCCAAAGGTGTTGATGTGGTTCTGGAGATGTCGGGAAATCCATCTGCTATTACCGAAGGACTTAAGGCCCTAAGACCAGGGGGCAGATATTCGATCTTGGGCATTCCGGAGAGGCCATTAAAGATAGATCTTGCTGAGATTGTCTTTAAATATTTTACAATTCAAGGAATAAATGGGAGGTTGATGTTTTCAACCTGGTATAAAACAACGAGATTCCTTGCTTCAGGCAGGATTGACCTTGACCCAATAATCACCCATCGGTTTCGCCTTGAGGAATTTCAAAAGGGGATGGAATTGATGGAAAGTGGTAATTGTGGTAAAATCCTTTTATATCCATAAATTTAGGCATTGGAATTTCAAAAACATGTCCGATGGAAATCAGGATTCCAATACCGATAATGAAATTTTCATTATGAAAAAGGGCATGATAGGAGATTGACTGATGGCAGATTTTAAATAATAATTAAAATAGGGGGTTGAAGTGGAGATTGCAATAGGGCTAATGGGAGCCGGACTAACGGTTTTGGGGATTGTCTTTGCATATATCTGGAGGAGCAATGGGAAGATTCAAAAGATGATGATGCAGGCACTGGAAAGGATTGAACAGGGGCAGAGGGAGATTGCCCAGGGGCAGAGGGAGATTGCCCAGGGGCAGAGGGAGATTGCCCAGGGGCAGAGGGAGATTGCCCAGGGGCAGAGGGAGATTGCCCAGGGGCAGAGGGAGATTGCCCAGGGGCAGAGGGA
>CBFGJQ010000297.1:0-2236 GCA_965649095.1 Caldifarciminota bacterium
AAAATTACTACCACAAGTAGAGTTTGTTTTTTTCGTATTGCATACAGGGCAGGATGATTCACTGATTCTTACGAATGAATTGATTGTCAAATTGGACTCTTCAATATCAATTGAGAATATTCCTAACCAATACCATGTAGAATTTTTACGGGAAAATCCGTTTGATTCATGCAAAGTTTTAAAAGTTCATAAAGAAAGTCAATTTAATGCTTTAGAAATAGCCAATATGTTGACTGAGGCAGGAAGCGTAATTTATGCCTATCCCAACTTTCTTAGCAGAATTAAAATGCATAAAGAGCCGAACGATGAGTATTATCCTCAACAATGGGCATTGTCTAAAATTGGCGCCCCTTTAGCTTGGGACTATGTGACAGGCAGTTCAAATGTCAAAATCGCGATTGTTGATATGGGTGTGGATTTAGGTCATCCTGACATTCAAAATGCAATTACAACCGGATACGATGCGGTAGATGATGATAATATGCCACAATGTAATTCTGGAGATGGCCATGGGACTTGTTGTGGGGGAATTGCAGCTGCACTTACAAATAATGATAAAACACCGCCCGGGTCTACAAAAGAAGGTATAGCTGGAGTTGCCGGAGGTTGGGGCAACACCGGCGGTTGTAGAATTATGCCTATCAGAATAGCAACACCTTGGGTTTCAGACGATGATATAAAGTACTGTTTACAATGGGCAGCGAATCATGGGGCGAAAGTAATCAGTAACAGTTGGGGCTATGGGGGTTATAGCTATAGAATCTCCATCCACGAGGGTATTAAATATGCATATGACCACGGCAGTTTAGTTTGTTTTTCCTCGGGAAATGAGGGTGAATTTGTACACTATCCAGCTGCCGATGAATTTGCGGTAGCACTGGGTGCAGTAAATAAAGATGACCAAAAATGTGGGTACAGCAACTATGGTCATAACTTAGATCTTACGGCACCGAGTCGCCGAGACCAAGGTTATGACGGAATCTACACAACCGACAACATAGGTGGCGGGGGTTATTCTTATGGGAATTACTATTCCAACTTTGGCGGTACATCCGCTGCGTGTCCCCATGCTGCTGGTTTGGCGGGTTTACTCTTTTCCGCTAATTCAAACTTAGAAAATTTTGATGTTGAACGGATAATGAAGATTTTTGCTAAAGACCTGGACGCCCCAGGTAGGGATGATTTATACGGTTATGGTCGTATTGATGTGGGGAGTTCAGTTAAACACATTATCCTGCCCTATGAGTTGGTAAAAGGTAGTACGTCCCAACCAATTTTGATTGAAAGTAATACGCTGCGGACTTTTGAGAATAGGCCTCGTCCGGAAATGCCGGAGGTTGGGACATATGTATGCGATGTTTATAAAGTTGAGCAGATCATCAATTTTTCAATTCCTTATGATGAGCCCCCGTGGGGATGGTTTAGCTTCACGGGATATTCGTATGCAAATCCCAACAATTCTACGGAATATCTGTATTGTTCATCGTCTACCACTTCAATAACATTACGTACTTATTTTTATCAAGTTAAAACAGGAGTTTATACCGGTGCATGGATACCAACGAATCCATATATCTATGCAACAAAATATACCATTCTTGGCCGTAGACCAATTAATACGCCAACGAACCTTCAAGCAACAGAAATTCCATTCAGCAATAACATTAAAGTTACCTGGCAGGACAAATCCTCCAATGAATTGAAATTCAAGATTTACCGAAGCACCGGTGGAGATTATTCTTTGTATGACAGCGTTGGCCAAAATGTTACGCAATACATTGATGACAATACTGTTCCCGGACAATGGTATTCTTATTTTGTTATGGCCTGGGCGCAGGAATTTTGTTCGGGAAGTTCTAATAGTGATTGGGCAATAGCAGGGCTCGCACCACCAACGATGCAACCGGTGGTTGATATGCCGCCGAATCAGGCAAAGGTATCCTGGCAGAACAATTCAAATTTGACAATAGTTTCTTATACGGTCTCCCGCTGGGATGATATTACTAACCAGTGGAATGATGAATATAAAACGGGGCTGACAACTACCTACTTTATTGATGATGTCCAATTCTTACACAAATATAAATATCGGGTAAAGGCAAAGGAATCAGGCGGGCACTATTCCGATTGGTCAAATGTGGTTGAATATGCCTCTGGTATGCTTGCCCAGTCAAATTTTCCCAAGATGAGTGCCTACAATAACAATTGTAAGGTTGTGAGAGGACCGGATGGCACG
>CBFGJQ010000298.1:0-11565 GCA_965649095.1 Caldifarciminota bacterium
AAGTGTATCCTCTCCCTTTTCAAGAGAGAGGGGAGGGTGAGGGTTGGGGTTTCAGGGGCTTTAGCCCCTGATGATATGTTCTATATCGTGGAGGTATAAGGTGAAAGAACTCATCAATCAGGTCTTGGACAACTTGCATTTCAAGAAGGTTGATTATGGAGATATCAGGATTGTTGAAGAGGAAAGAGAAGGTATTATCTTAAAAAATGGTGTTGTGGAAGGTCTTGTTCGTGATACAAATATTGGTTTTGGTGTGAGGGTCTTGAAAGATGGTGCCTGGGGGTTTTCCTCTTCAAATCGTCTGACAAAGGGATCGGGGAATAGAGTCTCCCAGGATGCACTTATGATTGCCCGGGCATCGGCGCAGGTTAGAGAAAGGCCGGTTGTCCTTTCAGAACTACAACCCCAAAGGGGGCGGTATAAAACCATTGTTGAAATTGACCCTTTTCGGATTTCTTTAAATGAAAAGATTCGCTTACTTTTAGAATGTGACAAGCTCCTAAATAAAGATAACAGGATAAAGGTGCGCCAGGCATTTTTAAACTTCCACCGAACAAGAATAAATTTTGCCTCAACCGAGGGTTCATATCTCAGACAGGAGTTGGTATTTTCGGGAGGTGGGATCAAGGTCTTTGCCATGGATAAGGATGAACTCCAGGTGCGCAGTTATGGTAACTATCAGCAGGCCGGTTATGAATTTATAAATTCACTGAGATTAAAGGCAAATGCCCATCGGATTGGAGAGGAGGTATTGATGCTACTGGCCGCCCGCCCCTGTCCAGATAAAAAGACCACCCTCATCCTTGATGCAGATCAGATGGTCTTGCAGATTCATGAATCCTGCGGTCATCCTACCGAACTGGATAGGGTCCTGGGGGCTGAGGCATCTTATGCCGGAACAAGTTTTTTGACCATTGAGAAGTTGAATAAATTTCGCTATGGCTCAGAGATCGTAACCATCGTTGCTGATGCAACAGAACCAGGTGGCCTGGGGACATTTGGCTGGGATGATGAGGGGGTGCCATCCCAGCGGGTCTATTTAATAAAAGATGGGATCTTTGTTGGTTATCAGAGTTCAAGGGAGACAGCCCCTTTAATCGGTGCTAAGTCAAGTGGTAATATGCGGGCTGATGGCTGGAATCGGATTCCTTTGGTCCGGATGACCAATATCAATCTTGAGCCCGGTGAGTGGAAACTGGAAGATATGATTGCGGATACCGAGGATGGTATCTTTATGACGACCAATAAATCCTGGTCTATTGATGATAAAAGACTGAACTTCCAGTTTGGCTGTGAGTTTGCCCGCCGCATTGAAAAGGGAAGACTCACCGAGGTTTATAAAAATCCAACCTATGCGGATATTACCCCCAACTTCTGGAACAGGTGCGATGCCATTGCCAGCAAGAGTTACTGGCGCCTCTTTGGCGTGCCCAACTGTGGTAAGGGTGAGCCAGGACAGATGATGTATGTTGGACACGGAACAGCACCGGCAAGATTCAGGGATGTCCAGGTGGGGATTGCGAAATGAGAAATCTCAATCAGCGATTGAAAATCATAAGCCTCCTTTTTCTTCTGCTCGGTTGTGCCTATTTTAACACCTTCTACAATGCCCAGAATTATTATAATCAAGGTCGGAGGCTGGTTCAGAATGATACACTAATAACCGATTCAGAATTTTTTGACAAGGCAATTGAAAAGGCAACCGCAGTTATAATCAAATACCCCAATAGTAAATATATTGACGCTGCCCTCTTCATTATGGGGTCTTCATATTATTATAAAGGAGACTATACCCATTCCCTTGAGAAATTAGACCTCCTTTTAGAAAATTACCCGAACTCAAAATTCTATGATGATGCCCTCTATTTTGAAGGTCTGGCCTATTATAAATCCAGTAAATTGAATAGGGCGATAATCTCCTTTAATGAATTGAAGAAATCCAAAAGATATAAAAAATCTGCCGGAATTATGCTCTGTTATGCATACTACAAGGATAGAAACTTTGAGGAATTGAATAATACCGCCTCGGGTTTGCTTAAAGAGAAACTGAGCAAGAAAGAGAGGAGAATTCTTCTAAATATCCTTACCGAGGCACAATATGACCTAAAATTATACGATAAGGCACTCAACACCTGCCAGGAGATTTTAAAATTGAGTCAAACCCCGGAGGAGATAAAAAAGATAAGATTGAAGATTGCCGAGATTTACTTCGAGATGGAAAGATACGAAGAATGCAAGGGTTTTTTAACCGGACAGGGGGAACCGGATTTTAAGTTAATCCTCGCCGCCATCAATAGAAAGAACAATTTCATTCCTGAAGCAAAGGAGATCTATTTTGAGCTTCTGGATACGAAAAGTCCGGAGTATGTCTCCCGGGCTTATTATGAACTTGGTCAACTTAGTGAAGATGAGGACAGTATTGAACTGGCGATTGCCTATTATGATTCGGCGGCAAAGTTCTCGGCCGGGGATTATCCATTACGAGCAAAAAGAAAGGCGGAGCTTCTAAGGAGAATAAATACCCTTGTCCAGGATACGCTCAATCCTGCCCGCGCCCGTTTTCACCTTGCGGAATTATACTACACTGAAATCAAAGACATCAATAAGGCACTCTCATTTTATGAACAGGTGCAGAGAGACTTTCCAGAGAGCGAATGGGCACCAAAGGCACTCTATGCCCGATTCTGGATCACAAAAAATCTCTTAAAGGAGGATAGTCTTGCCCTTCTGCTTGCGGATGAAATCTTCAAGAATTATCCCCATACTGAATATGCATTAAGCGCAAAGAAGATACTGGAATTACAAAAAAGTGAAACGCATCGTTAGGATTCAAAACCGGCGCTGGCTCGGTCCTGATATATTTGCAATTGAATTCTTTTTAGCGGGAATCAATCCCTATCCCGGGCAATTCTTCCAGATTCAAATCGGTGATTCCTTTGACCCATTTCTGAATCGGCCAATAAGCATTGCCTCTTATAATCGCGGAAGGTGTTCACTGATAATAAAAATAGTAGGCAGGGGGACGGAGATTTTGAGCAGGAAGGGTATTGAAGAAGAGTTAACCATTTATGGACCATTGGGAAAGGGGATTAAGAGAATAGAAGATAAAAAGGCGCTCCTGCTTGCCGGTGGAATTGGTGTAGCACCCTTGTCCTTTCTTGCCCGGTCTTTGAATAAATACAAAAAGGACTTTACATTTATTTATGGAGCAAAAGAAGCAAAGGATTTGGTCTTGAAGGATGATATAAAAAAGATTTCACCCAGGGCAATCTTTATTACGGAAAGGGGGAGTAAAAAAGGGGGAACTGTGATTTCAGCCCTTAAGGAGATTGAGATTGGTGACTTTGAGGTTGGTTATGCCTGTGGTCCAAAGGAGATGCTCAAGGAGTTGAAGTTATTAAATCTTCCTTTTCCCATATATGCCTTTTGTGAGGATTTTTTAGGATGTGGCCTTGGTCTCTGCCTCGGCTGTGCAATAAAATACTACGGGGAATACAAAAGAATCTGTGAAGATGGACCGGTATTTGAACTAAGAGGGATAGAGTTTGATGGTTAAAATATTTGGGATGGGATTTAAAAATCCGGTCTTTTTGGCATCCGGTGTATTTGGCTTTGGACTGAAATATCCAAGGGTTACCGCGGCGGTGGGTGCCTTCTTTACCAAGGGGATTACCCTTCTGCCCAGGCCGGGTAATCCGCCGCCAAGGGTCTATGAGACACCCTGCGGGCTAATTAACTCAGTAGGCCTGGAAAATCCCGGGGTGAAGGAGTTTTGTAAATCAATCCTGCCTAAGATAAGAGAGATTAACAAAAGGGTCTTTGTCAATGTCGCGGGATTTACATTTGATGAATATGTTAGGATTGTTGGGGAGATTGGAGATAGGGTGGCGGGATTTGAACTGAATATCTCCTGTCCCAATGTAAAAGAAGGGGGGGTTCTCTTCGGTCAGAATCCGAAGAGTGCAAAGAGAATTGTTGAGATGGTAAGAAAGGAGACTAAACTTCCGATTATTGTTAAACTCACAGCAAATTTTGTTGACCCGCTCGTAATTGCGAATGCCTGTATAGAAGGTGGGGCGGATGGAATTTCCCTGATAAATACAATCTACGGAATGGCATTTGATACTACCAAAAAAAGACCAATTATAATTGGAGGGCTCTCCGGACCGGCGATAAGACCATTTGCCCTCTACTGTCTCCATCGATTAAAGGACCTCAATATCCCTTTAATCGGGATGGGTGGAATAACCTCGGGTCGGGATGCATACGAATTTCTGCTTGCCGGGGCAAAGGCGGTGGCAGTTGGCTCGGTCGTCCTGCGCGACCCCTATGCCCCGCTGAGGATAATAAAGGAATTAAAAAGCCTGCTTGAGGAGGAGGTATGTCCGATAGGCTAATCGTTGCCCTTGACCTGAATGACTTTGATAAAATCAAGGCGCTTATTGAGCAATTACAAGGATTGGTTAAATACTACAAAGTTGGGGCAATCCCATTTACCTACTGGGGACCACAGATTGTGAGATTTTTGAAAGAGAGGGACCTGAAGGTGATGCTTGACCTGAAGTACCACGATATACCCAACACGGTCGCCCGTGCCTGTGAAGGGGCAATGGAGATGGGTGTTGATATGCTTACCCTCCATACCAGTGGTGGATTTTCAATGCTTGAGGAGGCGGTAAAGGCGGTCTCGCTGGTCTCCGATCTTAAACGGTTGCCAAGGACAAAACTATTAGGGATTACTGTGCTTACCAGCATAGACGAGGCATATTTCAAAGACCTCTTTGGTGACATCAAACGCTCCCTTACCGAGCAGGTCTTGCTTCTGGCGAGGCTTGCCCAGAGTTCAGGACTTGATGGTGTCGTTGCCTCAGCCAGGGAGATAAAAATCATCAGGGAGAGTTGCGGGCGTGATTTTTTAATTGTCACACCTGGAATCAGGGCCGAAGGGGAGGTGGTTGATGACCAGACACGGACGATGACCGCCAGAGAGGCAATAAGGGCCGGGGCTGACTATATTGTGGTGGGCAGGCCAATCTTAAAGGCTAAAGACCCATTATTGGCGGTAGAAAATATAATTAAGGAGATAGAAGATGGACTTGGAGAAGTTACTTAAAGAGCTGAATGTCCTAAAGGAGGGACATTTCTTATTGAATTCCGGACTTCATAGTAAATACTACTTTGAGAAATTTAGAATCCTTGAAAATCCCCTCATCACTACCAGACTCTGTGCAATGATTGCGGAGAAATTCTCCGCTAAAGGGATTGAATGGGTAATTGGACCAACTACCGGTGGGGTGATAATTGCCTTTGAGACCGCACGCCAGCTTAAATGCCTTTCCGGCTTTGCTGAGGAGAAAGAAGGGAGGAGGATAATTGGTCGTGGATTTGACATAAAAAATAGAAGGGTTCTGATTGTGGATGATGTCCTCACCACCGGCAAGTCATTGCTTGAGACCATAGCGGCAGTAAAAGAGAGAGAGGCAGAAATTGCGGGGATTTCGGTTTTGATTGACCGGAGTAACCAAAAGATGCCATTTGAATACACTTTCTTGTATAAAAGGAGTGTAGTAAACTACAAACCTGAGGAGTGTCCATTGTGTAAGGCAAATTTGCCCCTTACCAGGTTAGGTGGCTAAATTGGAATGGCGCATATCCCGCCGGTCTTAAATCTTCTCTACTCAGCCTCCTGGATATCTGCCTCAATCTTCATTCCCTTAATTGCCCACCGCTATACCAGTAATCTCTTTCTCATCTCTTTAATATCAGGACTTTATAATGGAACACTTTTTCTATCTTCATATATCTTTGGAAGGCTCGGTGATATCTATGGCCGGAAAAGGATAGTAATCATTGGATTCCTATTCTCATCAATTGTCCTCTTTTTACACACATCCATAAATGGCATCGGGTCAATATTTTTGTTGAGGGGATTTGCTGGGTTTGGTTTTGGTATAATCCCGGGCGCCCTTGCGGCCCTGGCAAGCGGTGGGCAGTTGGGTATCTATACCGGCCTTGGCTCATTAGGCTATACAATTGGAAATTTCATCCCCGGACTTATAAAAGATGAGTTTTACATCTTTCTCTGGGCAACCGGATTCTGTATTGTTGGTCTTTTTCTTTCTATTTCAATAAAAGAAGAGAAAGAGAGGGTGCCGGTTCCCCTATTTCCGGTGCGGATAGTCCTTAAGAATATAAGGGTCTATCTACCATTCTTCCTCCGGCATACCGCAGCGCAGGCAATCTGGGCAGTCTTTCCAATTTATCTTTCTCAACTTGGTGCCGATAAGTTCCATATCGGACTAATATATGCAATAAATCCATTATTCCAATTTATCTTTATGGTCTATCTGGACAGGTTTGATAGTAGTTCTTTAATCGCAACTGGCATATTATCTTCTGCCCTCACCTTTCTGGGCTATGCCCTCTCTTCAAGATGGCAGACGATTCTATTCTTCCAGATTCTTCTTGGATTCTCCTGGGGCTCATTATATTTAGGCTCCTTGAAGTATCTCCTTATAAATAATATTGAAAAATCAACTGCCTCCGGGATTTTGAGTTCGGTGATTGGACTTGCCGGGATAACAGGACCACTTCTTGGGGGAGTGCTCACCCGGCTGGGTTTGCACAAACTTCTTTACTCCGCAGCGATTCTGACATTCATTGCCTTTCTCCTTTTAATGAATGGCCGCTTCCTTCCCGGCCGCTCTTATCGGAATTAGATATTCTGATTTTCATCGGGAATTCCCTTCAACTCCTGCCCAAAAATTTACTAAACCTATAAAGGCAATCCTTGTCAAAAATAGAGATTTAAGATAGGGGGTGGATGTTAATCTTTTTGGAAAAGATTAAAAAGGGGGTTTGATTATGGAGATAAAAGACGATATCAAACAGATTCATGAGGAGATTGAAAGGGAGAGCATCATTGTTCAGAAGTTGACCTCTGAGATAAGCAGGGCGATTGTGGGGCAGGAGAATTTAATCAATCGCCTTTTAGTTGGTCTCCTGGCAGATGGCCATATCCTGATTGAGGGGGTTCCTGGTCTGGCAAAGACCTATGCGGTGAGGACACTCGCCCGGGCAATCAAGGCAAGATTCCAGCGTATCCAGTTCACACCCGACTTATTGCCGGCTGATATCACCGGAACCCTCATCTACAATCAACGGACCGGTGAATTTACCGTGAGTAAAGGACCGCTCTTTGCCAATATCATCCTTGCCGATGAGATCAACCGGACCCCACCCAAGGTCCAGAGTGCACTCCTTGAGGCGATGCAGGAGAGACAGGTTACAATCGGAGAGGAGACCTTCAAGCTTGAAGACCCATTCCTGGTCCTTGCCACACAAAATCCAATTGAACAGGAAGGGACATATCCCCTTCCTGAAGCACAGGTTGATAGATTCTTACTGAAGGTGAAGATAACCTATCCCTCCAAGGAAGAAGAGAAGGAGATAATTGAAAGGATTGCCGTAAGTGGTGAGCCTGAGATAAAGCCAGTTGTTGACCCACCGGTAATCATAAAGGCAAGGGAGTTGTGTAAGAAGATATATGTTGATAAAAAGATAAAGGATTATATCGTTGACCTCGTCTTTGCCACGAGGGAACCCGAGAAGTATAATCTGAACGAATTGAAGGGATTGATTCGTTACGGAGCCTCACCCCGGGCATCAATCTATTTGACAACCACCGCCCGGGCAATGGCATTCTTAAAACGGCGGGGATTTGTTATTCCTGAGGATATAAAGGAACTCGCCCCCGATGTCTTAAGGCACAGAATAATCCTTACCTATGAGGCGGAGGCAGAAGAGATAACGACTGATGATATTGTGCAGAAGATCCTGGCCGGAGTAGAAGTTCCATAATCTTCCTGTGGAATGATAGCACCCGAGTTTATAAAGAAGATCCGCGAGATTGAAATCCGCACCAAGAAACTTGTGAATACTACATTTGCCGGTGAGTATAAATCTTCATTCAAGGGAACCGGTATTGAATTTGTTGATGTGCGTGAATATCTGCCGGGAGACGATGTTCGTTCCATTGACTGGAAGGTTACCGCGAGGATGGGTAGACCTTATGTGAAGAAATTTGTTGAAGAGCGGGAACTAACTGTGATACTCTGTGTTGATGCCTCTGGTTCAAGCCATTTTGGAACAAGGAATCAATTGAAGATTGAGCAGGCGGCAATGATTGCCGCGACTCTGGCATTTTCTGCGGTCCGCAATAATGATAAGGTCGGGCTACTCTTCTTCACCGATCGTGTAGAAAAATATATTCCACCCAAGAAGGGAAGATTTCATGTCCTGCGTCTGATTCGTGATATACTATATTTCCAGCCCGAACATAGGAGAACTGACCCGGTGCAGGCAATTGAATTTTTGATGCACATCTTGAGGCATCGGGCAATAGTATTTTTTATAAGCGATTTTATTGGTGAACATTTTACCACGGATAGAATTCGTATTCCCCTGGGGGTGGCAGCAAAGAAACATGACCTTGTAGTAATAAAGATTTCAGACCCAAAGGAAGGGGAGTTACCAAAGATTGGGCTCGTTGAATTTGAAGACCTTGAGACCGGTGAGATAATAACAGTCAATACGGGCGATTCCAAATTTATTGAGCAATACAGAAGATATCGTATTGAAGAAGCAGACAGACACCAGCGCTTATTCAAATCAATGGGGATAGATTTTATTGATTTGAAGACCTCGGAAGACTTTACCCCCAAATTACACAAATTTTTTGAAGAGAGGGCAAGGAGATATAGATAAGATATGATATTCCTCTATCTTTTATTCATTCAGATTGAGGCAAAGGCAGAACTAGCAAAGGAATTCATAAATAAGAGACTTACCATTGGTGATCCCTTTGAAATAATCGTCAATATTGAAACACCCAGTAATAAAAATCTCTCTGAGCCCTCCATTGATTCAATTGAGCCATTTGCCATCCTCAGCCAGGCCCATAAGATAATACAGGAAAAGGGACGGTCAAGGCACACCTACCATTTTAAGGCAACTGCATTCAATACCGGAGAGTTAAAATTCCCAGCTATTAAATTCTTTCTTAAAGATAAAGACAAGATTGATACAATTGCAACAAATATGATTGATATAAAGATAGCGAGTCTCCTCCCGGAAGGGATGAGGGATATAAACGATATAAAAGAGATGATAGAATTTCCCAATCCTCTTCCGGTAGTTCTCCTTATAGTTGCTATTTGTGCCGGTCTGCTAACTTATTTGGGAATAAAGTTATATAAAAAATTGAAAAAGAAAGAACCAACGGAAGAAGAAAAGATCCCCTGCTGGGAGAGGGCACTCAATTCACTTGATACACTGATAAAAGAAGATTTGATAAATAAGGGCTTAATAAAGCGATTCTATTATACACTCACCGAGATAATCAAGCATTATCTTGAAGAGAGATTTAATTTTCCGGCAATTGAGCAGACGACCACTGAAATCTTGCAGAGTATGAAGTTGTTAAAAATTCCCTTACGAGATGAATTTCAAGATGTCTTTCAATATGCGGATATGGTAAAATATGCCAAGTTTGTGCCTCCCCCCACAGCAAGTGAAGAGATTGTGAAAAAGAGCCGGGAATTGATATTGAAGACCATCCCGGCGAATACCGGTGAGGAGAGATGAGGTTTGCCAGTCCCTTCTATTTTCTTCTGCTAATACCAGTTGCCGGACTTGTATACTGGGAATTGAAGAAACGGACCGGGGCGGTGAAATTTTCAGATACCAATTTCTTCAAAAATTACCAGCGTGGCAGGAGATTCAAGTATCTCGGCATATTGTTAAATACCCTTATCCTTATATTTATCGTTTTTGGTCTTGCCCGACCCCAGAAGGGAAGGATATATGAAGAGACCGAGACCAAAGGTGTTGATATTATGCTCTGCCTTGATATCTCTGGAACTATGCAGGCAGAGGACTTCAGCCCAAAGAATCGCCTTTATGTAGCAAAGGAGAGGGCAAAGGAATTTATCGCAAAGAGGCCCGGGGACCGGATTGGACTTGTCATCTTCGCAGTCACTGCCTTGACCCAGTGCCCTCTCACAATAGACCACAAGATTTTACTTGATATCCTTGACCGCGTTGATTTCGGTATAATTCAGGATGGAACCGCAATCGGTATGGGTCTTGCCACGGCAGTTGCAAGATTAAAGGATTCAAAATCGAAGGAGAAGATTGTAATCCTCTTGACCGATGGATTGAACAATGCGGGAGAGGTGGACCCGCTGACCGCAGCAAAACTTGCCCAGGCACATAATATAAAGGTATATTGTATTGGTGTCGGTTCAAAGGGGCCGGTGCCGATACCGGTCCGGCATCCAATCTATGGCAAGATATATGTTCGTGAAGAGGTAGACCTTGATATGGAGACCCTGGAAGAGATCTCCACCTTAACCCAGGGGAAGGCATTTCTGGCAACCGATGCCCAGGCATTGAAGACGATCTATGATGAGATTGATAGACTTGAACCAACCACATTCAAATCATCAAGATATACGGTCTATTCAGAGAAGGCAGGGAACTTCCTCCTTCCCGCCTTTATCCTCTCTCTTGCCTCATTCGTCCTTTCCGTGACATTCTTAAGGAGACTGCCGTGATTAAATGGGCCGAGCCAGGGTATCTGTATCTACTCCTTTCCGTGCCAGTAATTGCTATTGGCATTGTCCTGCTCTATCTCAATAAGAGGAATGCCTTGCGGAGATTTGCCGATAAAAACCTCATCCCAATCTTGATTGAGAGGGCTGAACCAAGACTATTTGGGGTAAAGTCCCTCCTCTTCTTATTGTGTGTTATATTCCTGGTGATGAGCCTTGCCCGTCCCAAATGGGGGGAGAAGTTGCAGATATTTAAGGGTAAGGGGATTGATATTGTTATCGCCCTTGATGCATCAAAGAGTATGTATGCCCAGGATATAAAGCCATCAAGGCTTGCGCGTGCAAAGCAGGATATCAGTTATTTACTTGAGAATCTTGGAACCCATCAGGTAGGAATAACTGCCTTTGCCGGTGACTGTTATGTGATGTGCCCATTGACAACCGATATTGATGCGGCTAAACTCTTCCTTGAGATAATTGAGCCGAATATGATACCAAGACCAGGGACGAATATCGGAAGGGCAATAGAGGTCTCCTCTTCCCTATTTAACCCAAAAGAAGAGACACACAAGGCATTGATTCTCTTTACTGATGGTGACAACCTTGAGGGAGACCCGATGCCGGCGCTGGACAGGGCAATTGAGCAGGGGATAAAGGTATTTACCATTGGCATCGGCACCCCCGAGGGTGCACCAATTCCAGAGGGTTCAAACGGGGGAGTGGTATATAAAAAGGATAAAGAGGGGAATATTGTGATGACCAGGCTTGCGGATAGATTATTGCTTCTCATCGCCCGTGCCTCAGGTGGCAGGTTCTTCAGAACCGAAGGGCCATATATTGAAAAATTGATTGCTGAGCTGGATGCAATAAAGAAGAAGGAATTTGGTGGTGGTGAATATATTCAGTTTGAAGAGAGGTATCAGTATTTCTTAATAGTTTCGTTTGGATGACT
>CBFGJQ010000299.1:0-2234 GCA_965649095.1 Caldifarciminota bacterium
GAATCCATTTACTCCCTCTTTCACAAGGTCAGGAACACAGCCGCATTTATTACTAACTAAAACTGGAAGTCCAGCAGACATTGCTTCATTTACCACAACTCCCCAGGGTTCCCATAAACTCGGGATAATAAAACAAGATGCAGAGTTATAAAATATAGGTAATTTATTATATGGAACCCATCCAGCCCAATATACATAATTTTCAATCTCCGGGGGAACCAGGGATTTAAGTTCTCTTTCCATAGGTCCTGCGCCTGCAATAACTAATCCCCATTTGCCACCTTTTTCTCTGTATATTATAAATGCTCTAACCAGAGAAGATATGTTTTTTTCTTTAGATAACCTTGAAACAGTTAAAAAGTAATTTGATGGAAAGCCTGGAGGAGGGCTCCATTTTTCCTGTGAATTGGAAAAATAATTAACTGAAGTAACGTATAGGCCAGTATATATTCTATCTTTTGAAAAGCCTTGAGAGATTCTGAAATTTAAAGCCATTTTACCCGGAACAAAAATTCCTGAAAAAACTCTTTTTGCTATAAAAATTTTTATTTTATATCCTGTGCTTCTATTTCTTTCATATGGTGTATCAGAAACGAAAATAACTGGAATTTTCTTAAATTTTGCCCAAAGCGATGCGAGAATATAAGGTTTTTTATCTCCACAGATTATTAAAATATCTGGGAGATACAAGTTCAAAATTTTAAATATATTATCATTTGGTTCTATTTCAATCATTTTAAAGTTTAATTTATCTCTGAATCCATCAGGCCAGGGTCTTGGCTGACCACCTTCTTTTATGCATATAACAATTAAATCCTTTACCACATTTGCTAATGCATTGAACAAGAAGAAAAAATAAGGACCTATGTTAGAATTCGTTATCCAAACTATCTTCATCATTCTTTCACCTAAACAAATCCCCAGATTTCTTCAACTCTCTTTCCTTTATATTTTATTGTTGCTATCCAAGATCTAAAATAATCACCAGTTGATAACCTAAACATTCTATAAAGGTAAACTATCAATTTGTATTTTTGGGGCGTAAGTCCGATCGAGTTAATAAATTCGCTTTGCTCCTTCAGATATAGCTCTCTTGCATATGCACTCTTTGCAGATTCATGAAATCTTATGAAGCCAATCATCTTATTTATTCGCACAATTTTGGGATTATAATTTAACAATCTAAGAATTAAATCTGCATCCATCCTGTGATAGAATTTTATATTTACCCCATTTATTTTTTCATAATATTTTCTGTTAAAAAAAGATGACGGTTGTCCCAAAGCAACTAATCCATATTTCTTAAAAATCAACCATCTCGGAGGAAATGCACATTTTTTAATTGGACCGTCATTTAAAGCACCAATTGCTATTCCTCCTGAGTATATGCTTGCATCAGGGTCTTTTAAATATGCCTTTCCTACCTCAATTAATGCCCCTGGGAAATATAGGTCATCTGAGTTAAGCCAGCCAATAAGTTCACCAGTTGCTTTATCAAAACCTTTTCGTATTGCATCTGCCTGCCCTTTATCTTTTTCGCTTACCCACCATGTAATCCATTTTTCGTATTTTTTTATAATCTCAACGCTATTATCTGTGCTTCCCCCATCAATTATGAAATATTCAAGATTAGGATAATTCTGGTTTATAACCGACAAAATAGTTGTTTCCAGGAACTTACCCTGATTATAAGAAGGAGTTACTACCGTTATACGAGGTAAATTGGATTTATTAAGCATTGTTTTCATAATGTTTATCTTTATTATTTATCGGTTTTGAATTATTGAATAATTTTTTCTTATTCTTTAATAAATCTCCCTTATATAATCCCCACACTGCACCATATATTAAACCATCTATATGAGAAGTTGCCCCCAAGTAATGATAACTCCATAACAGGGAAAAAAAACTAAACAGGGAGACTGCAATACCCATTAAGGCAATAATGCTTCCATAATCAAAAATATGTCTTTTATAATACCCTATAGCAATTTTTATAGTTAACATTGGAAGCAAAACGGCATAAATTAACAAGCCTACAATTCCATAATGTGAAAGATAGGTGGAATAAGCTACATGGAATAATGCCCCTACTTCTTCTATTTGTGATTCTGTGTAACCAATTTCATGGGGCAAGGTGCTTCCAACACCCAATATTATTGAACTATTTAACCATAAATCTATCTCTGTTTTTTGACCTGCGAGACGAGTTTTATATGACTCCTCAAAGGTTT
>CBFGJQ010000300.1:0-2218 GCA_965649095.1 Caldifarciminota bacterium
CCACTATTATACAAACCGGTCGTCGCACTATCCGGGGAAGCGAAGTTTGGGTCTTCGTCCCATAAAACCCGATACTGCAACTGGTCATTATTGGGGTCTGTAGAGGAGAATGAAAGGGTCGGTTGTAGATAGGGCAGACGGGCAAAGTCAAGGGGCCTTGTGACTGTCGGCACGGCCGGCATTCCAACATCCTGAACAATCGCATAACCCTCATAGGGACGGTAGTTGTGTTTGGTTACGGTAACCCACATCGTATCAAGTAGATTCTGTGGCGATATATTAAATGTAATATTGCCATTTGCATCGGTATAGCCCTTTTCATGAAGTTGCGGACTCTGAGTATAAATCCAAACACAGACAAGCGCGTTCTGAATATTTGTCACCCCATCATTATCCTTTATATTCACGGTAAAGGTAGTCGGTCCAGGCACTACGAATGGGTTATGGGTAACCAAAAGGGTATCAGGAATTTTTGTCCTCAAATCAATGGAGGCATCGCCGAAGATATGCCAGGTCTCAAGCATCTCCAAATCTCCGGTCTGCTCAAGCATATGCATTGCGCCGTTGAAACACATTCCACCAATGGTAACTGCTGTCTCGTTCTTTAATAAACTCATTGCGTGAATTTGGGCAACCGTTGGTGGCACCCAGGATTGCAGAACAGAGGCACCATACGCGGCAATTGCCCCCTGCGGTGCAGATGCGGTCCCATCCCACATCCAGGCTTCAGTGCAGCAGGTTGTCACTGCATCAAAGTCACCGACAAGGCAGGCGACCAGGAATACAAATGGTAGCATATCCGTGTTATTCAGCGCTGCAATATCATTGATATCAAACCAGAAAGCGGTCTGAGTGCCAAATCCAGTCTCATTGCCGTGGCCAATGTGGTTAAGAATACTCCTACCCTCATTAATAGCATTCGTTATCATCGCATCTGTTCCCCAGGGTTCGTAAACCTTTGTCATCTCGGTATAAGTATATGCCAGTAGCGTATCCCTGAGCCAGTTTGCCCTGGTAGAATCTGTTGGATCTCCTTCTGATGAAGCAGTAACGATTCCTTTATGGTACCAATTCCAGGTCGCACCTTGTGGAGGATATCGTTCATATTTTACTGACCGCGCAACCTGATTATCTACTTGCGCATCTGAACTCGCTGAGAACCTGCAGATAAAGGCATCTAAATAGTTGTCACTTCCGGCAAGATAGGCATATACCGGGTCACAGGTCTCATCATAGGAACCCGCAATAGTTGCTACAATATTCGCCTCACCAACGAGCAGAACCCAGGTTACGCCTTCGGCGTTATACTTATTTTGAATCTTATTCTTTATTGATGTTGAATTATTACCAATCACCGAAACACTGCAGATTTCAACCGGTATTCCCTTTTTCCGCTTCCAGAAGACGAAAGGCAAGAGATTATCATAAAATGCATCACCGGTGATGATTAACATATTGCCAACCGCTTCAGATAAAAATGGATACCTTGAGCGCACATCCTCATAATTCAGAAAGAAGTCTTTATAAAGTGCACAGAACTCTTTGTCAATCTTATTGTTTCTCCGCTTCAGAATGTTCTCACCACCATCACCCACTCTGTAGATTTCTATGACTATCCTCTTTGCAACTTTTAATTCACCCCTTGCCGGATTATATTGAAATGGATTGAATTTGATTGTCTGACCACGGAAATCGCGCATAATAAAGGCTGGAGACAACTCTGCAATATTTTCTGGAAACCACAGGTCTCTATTATAGAAGTCATCCCAGACATAGGGAATCGTATTTGGGTTAACATCTCTTTTTAGATTTCCTTTTGAGGGAACAATCGGGGCAACTTTGACAACCTCATACTCTGCAGAAACAACCTTCAGTTCCATTTTACCGTCGTCGGGTATAATTACACTCCGTGCAAATTTCGGTAATTCCGGAAATCCCTTTTCATCGTGATAGATAACATTTCCCGGAATAACCACTTGGGAGCATAATCTCCCTTCTATATTCACGGATTCAATTTCATAACCATTTAGTATAAACTCAACGGTTATGCTTGAACCTCTATCCTGGAGCAACCTTATTTCAGGTCCTCCAATTGCACCGGCAGAAAGGGATGCCAGGCATAGAAGAACCAGGAGTATGATGGTTCTCTTCACAAAGACCTCCCTTCAACAAGTAGGGGTTATCAGGGGAGATGAGG
Organism: Caldifarciminota bacterium; assembly: GCA_965649095.1. Lineage (GTDB taxonomy): Bacteria > Hydrothermota > Tepidihabitantia > SM23-42 > JAOAFX01 > JBDRWI01. The sequence continues at coordinate 2,198 of CBFGJQ010000300.1, forward strand.
GGTAATTAGGGGTTATGAAGG
>CBFGJQ010000301.1:0-2218 GCA_965649095.1 Caldifarciminota bacterium
ATGTGAAGAAGGTTTCTGCTCCAAGCACAGATTTGCTGTATAGTGGGGGTTTTCAGGGGTGTCGCCCTGAATATTTTGTAAAAAGGCGCCCGTAGCTCAACCGGATAGAGCGGCGGGCTTCGAACCCGCAGGCTACGTGTTCAAGTCACGTCGGGCGCGTCTTAGGTGATAGAAAATAGAGGATATATGAACTATACTGATAGCTACTTTATGAGTGAGGCGCTTAAGGAAGCACAAACTGCCTTTTCCGAAGATGAGGTGCCGATTGGTGCCGTTGCAGTTTACAAAAATCAGATTATCGGTCGGGGGTATAATCGAACCGAGCATCTAAAAGACCCAACTGCCCATGCTGAAATTTTAGCAATCACTGCCGCAGCAAATGCCTTAAGTTCCTGGCGACTTAACGGGGTGGCAATATATTCAACAATTGAGCCCTGTATAATGTGTGCTGGTGCCCTGGTGCTGGCAAGGGTAGCAAAGATTGTCTTTGGCGCGAGGGATGAAAAATTCGGCGGCTGTGGCTCGGTATTCAATATTGTGAATGAAAAAAAATTAAATCATCAAATTGAGGTTGTAGAAGGAATATTGAAAGACGAAGCAGCCGCATTGATAAAAAATTTCTTTGAAAAGAGAAGAAAACCGTCCATCTGAAGATGGAGCTTTTGGTAAAATGGTGATTGGTCAAAAAGAGAAGCATCCCAACCGATGAGCCGTTAACTATCTGTTAGGAGAGATGGCCGAGTGGACTAAGGCGCGCGACTCGAAATCGCGTATCCACTGAAAGGTGGGTCGGGGGTTCAAATCCCCCTCTCTCCGTATTCTTCAAACCCCTTGACATTTAATCCCATCTCATTATAATACGATATGCAGGTCTACATTTATTTAGGGATATTTATCTTTAACCAGTATTATGGCCAGAATAAGATTCAATATAAGGACTTTGACTTCAAAATCTTAAATACCGAACATTTTGATATCTATTTTTACTCGGGTGGTGAAAATCTTGCCGCATTCGCGGAAGATATTCTGGAGGATGGTTATCAGAAGATAAGCAATAACCTGGGTGTGCAAGTAGAATTCAGGATTCCAGTAATAATCTACAACTCGCCAAATGACTTCTCTCAGACCAATGTGACCCTTGAACTGATTGAGGAATCGGTTGGAGGGTTCACCGAACTTTTGAAGAATCGGATGGTAATTCCTTTTAATGGTGATTACGAAGAATTACGTCATGTTTTGGTTCACGAACTCACGCATGTATTTCAGTTTGTAATCTTTTTCCCTTCAAGGCTTGAGGCAATACTGACCGGCGACTTTCTCTATTCTATTCCCCTCTGGGTAATGGAGGGTCTGGCAGAGTTTGAATCTCAGGGCTGGAATCTTGAGGCTGATATCTATATGCGCGACCTGATTATGAATAACAAGGTTATCCCTTTATCTCAATTGGGAAATTATGGTGGGTATATTATCTATAAAGAGGGACAGGCATTCTATCAGTATATTGCGGAAAAGTATGGCCGGGAGAAGGTTGGTGAATTTTTACATTTATTGAAGTCAAAGAAAAACTTAGAAAATGCCTCACTCTCTGCATTCGGTGTCGGGATTGAAGAACTGAATAATCGCTGGATTAAATATTATCAGGTAAAATACTGGCCCAAAATTACCCTCACTGAATACTTTGACTCTTTTGCCCGTATAGTCTATGACCATACCAGGACCAATTCATACTACAACACATCTTCGGCGATTTCTCCTAATGGGGATAAGATTGCATTTATCAGTGACCGGCAGGGCACCGCGGAAATAATTGTCATCTCCAGCATTGATGGCAGAATTCTGAAGAGATTAGTCAGGGCAGAATATTCAGCGGGTTATGAGGGATTGCATCTTTATCAGGGGGGAATCACCTGGTCACCGGATGAGAGGTATTTGAGTTTTGCCGCCCGGGCACAGGGTAGTGATGTTTTATACATTATACATTCTAAAAATGGGAAGGCCTGGAAGAGATTCAAACTACCACTTGATGGCATATACTCACCAAAGTTTTCCCCGGATGGAAGAGAGATTATTTTCAGCGGTCTTAAAGATTCCTATCTTGATATATACATATTAGAAATTACCAGTGGGAAAATTGAAAGAGTTACTAATGATATTTATGCGGACAAATATCCAGTTATTTCACCATCGGGGCTTATTGCATTCATTTCCGACCGCCCTG
>CBFGJQ010000302.1:0-2217 GCA_965649095.1 Caldifarciminota bacterium
CTCTAATGGCATCTCCACCAGCAAATATACCAGGAATATTTGTAGAAAGCGTTTCTGGGTCAACTTCAAATGTATTCCAGCCTGTTATATTAAATTTATGCTCGGTGCCGAGGCAAGAAATATCAGGTTGTTCACTTATTGCAGAAATCAATGTATCAATATCAATTATGAATTCACTCCCCTTTATTGGAACCGGTCTTCGTCTACCCGATTCATCAACTTCTCCTAATCGCATTTTTATACATTCCAGACCAACCACCTTTCCGTCTTTTGTATTAACCTTTACCGGTGCAGTAAGATATTGAATTTCTATACCTTCTTCAATAGCGCTTTCAATCTCTTCAGGATAAGCAGGCATTTCTGCCTTGGTTCTACGATAGAGAATTGTTACTTTTTCTACCCCGGGTAGTCTGTTGGCAACCCGTGCCGCATCCACAGCAGAATTCCCACCACCAACGACCGCAACCTTTTTACCAATCTTCACTTTTTTCTTAAGATGGACATCGGTCAAAAATTCCATAGCGGGTATTACACCTTCTGCGTTTTCATTCGGAATAGCAAGTTTTGCACTCTTGTGAGCACCAATCGCTAAAAAGATCGCCTTATAGCCTTCTTTTAATAAACTATCAGTTGTAAAATCCTTTCCGAGTTTCATATTAGTTTTAATCTCCACGCCGGCATTGATTATGCGCTGGATGTCTTTCTGAAGCACATTCCTTGGTAAACGATATTCAGGGATACCGAGTGTAAGCATCCCACCAATTACAGGTTGTGCCTCAAAGATTGTTGGTGCATAGCCTTTATTAGCAAGGTGATAGCCAGCCATAAGTCCTGCGGGACCGGAACCGATTATCGCGACTTTCTCACCGATAGCCTTTGATTTTTTGGATGGCCTTTTGCCATTCCCATATTCAGCGGCAAATCTTTTTAGTGCCCTGATTGCTACTGGTTCTCCACCCTGACCGGCGCGGCATTTTGCTTCACACGGATGATTACATACCCTACCGCACACACTTAACAATGGATTATCTTTCACAATTATTTCATAGGCTTTATCAAATTCACCACGGGCGATGTATCCCACATAAGCCGGGACTTCAGTTCCAATGGGGCAAACATGTTGACACGGGGAAGAGATGATACTCTTGCATACGACGGCCGGACATTTCTTAAATTTTATATGAGCAATGTACTCATCTTTGAAATAGCGCAGCGTAGACAAAACTGGATTTGCTGCGGTTTGTCCCAGTCCACACATTGAGGCATCCTTTACTGCGTAGGCAAGTTCTTCAAGAACATCAAGGTCCTCCATTGTGCCTTCACCATCCGTGATTTTGCCAAGGATTTCCCACATTCTTTGCGTCCCTTCACGGCAGGATAGGCATTTACCGCAGGATTCATCCCTCAAGAAGTTCATAAAGTATTTTGCCACATCAACCATACAGGTATCCTCATCCATCACAATCATACCACCAGAACCCATCATTGAACCAGCTTTTTTCAGACTTTCGTAATCAATGGGTAGATCTAATAATTTCTCCGGAATACATCCACCTGAGGGACCACCGGTCTGGACTGCCTTGAATTTTTTGTTCTTGGGAATTCCGCCGCCGATTTCATAGATAATATCTTTTAATTTAATTCCCATCGGGACTTCAACAAGGCCGGTATTATTGATTTTGCCAACGAGTGAGAAGATCTTTGTTCCTTTACTCGTCTCAGTTCCAATCTCAGCAAACCACTTTGCACCTTTGTCAATTATTTGGGGAACATTTGCCCAGGTTTCTACATTATTGATAACCGTAGGCTTTTTCCAGAGACCTTTTTGGACAGGATAGGGGGGACGCTGTCTTGGAACACCGATTCTACCTTCAATTGCCGCAATTAGCGATGTCTCTTCACCAGAGACAAATGCCCCGGCACCCCTTGATACCTCTATATCAAAATCAAAACCGGTCCCTAAGATATTTTCACCCAAAAGTCCATATTTTCGCGCCTGTTCAATTGCGATTTTTATTCTCTTTAATGCCAGTGGATATTCGGTTCTGACATAGATATATCCTTTCTTTGCTCCGATTGCCTTTGCCCCAATAATCATTCCTTCAATAACTGCATGAGGGTCAGCTTCAAGGACGCTTCTGTCCATAAATGCCCCGGGGTCGCCTTCGTCTCCATTACAGATAATATATTTCTCATCGCCGGGTTGTTGCCTGCACC
>CBFGJQ010000303.1:0-2213 GCA_965649095.1 Caldifarciminota bacterium
GGCAAATGATTACATCCTTTGGCTTTTCAGGCTCAAATACTTTTTCTGGAGGTTTTTCTTCTACAGATACTCTTGGTTCTATGACTGCTTCTGGTGATTTCTCTTCAACTTTGACTTCTATTGGTTCTTCCAATTTAGGTTCAACAAATGCTTGTGATTTGATTTCAGTCATTGGATGTGGAACCTTTTGAAGTTGTGTTCCGTCCTTCTTGCAAAATTTAGCATTCAGCGGGTAAGAAGTTCTACATTTAGGGCAAAAAAGCACATCTTTTGGTTTTTCAAGTTCTTCGGGTCTTTCTGATATTTCGACCTTTGTCCCACACTTTGGGCAGAATTTTGCTATATCAGGGATATTGGTTTTACACTTTTCACAAATCATAAATTATCACCTTATTTATTAAAGCTTTTCTCCACAGTTTGTGCAGAAGATTGCTGAGGCTGGATTTTCCTTTCCGCACTGGACACAAAAGATCGTTTTTGATGGAACGCTCGTATCAAAAACTGAAGTTTTTACTCTTTTAGAAATCTTAGTTATTGTAAAGATCAAAATGACCCCTGCAATAGCAGCAGCAATATAGATCACGGCGCCCGGCAACAAAAGAGCTGATGATTTTACGACAAGTTTTGTGCCCCTATTAAGCCCGACTAAATTCCACCTTACTTCATTAGAAGAAATCTTTGTTCCATCTGTCTCGGTGATGCTTCCCGGCATCTTTATTGTGACCTCATAAGGAAATGGCATATCATAGCTTTTAATCTGTTTAACTTCAAGCGTGTAATCCTTCTTTAGAAAGCTTTTTCCTTTGGAAGAGAAGGAATAGTTGATCTCATCGTCGTTCAACTCTGAAATGTCTTTGAAATTACTGCTAAAAACAATAAAGTTCTTCCCTTCTTTTACTTTTTCCTCAACGATATTCCAGCCTTTAGGGATGTTCTTTTTGAGTTCTGGAATTACTGCTCCAGCCAATTCCTGTTTCACAGCAATTTCAAGCCTTGCATTCCCTGAACCGTCTTTATTAATGTCTATTGCTTCTTTTACCTCAAGGCACGAGGTAAGTAGAAAGAAACTTGAGATGAAAAGAATCACCCCAAACAAGAATCTTCTCATAAGACCCTCCCAAATTCTTTGTTTCTTATCTCTAAGGAATATCCGATTAAATCTTTCAATCTATTTTACCGCCGCACCTCATACAAAATTTTGAACCTTCTTTTACAGAAGCACCACATGTAAGGCAAGTTTTACCTTCCGGTTTAGCCTCCACCATCATAGCAGAACCACAGTTAATGCAAAACTTAGCATCTGATTTATTAGGTGAGCCACATTTAGGACACATGGTAATGTCAGCACCATATCTGGTTTTTATAGCTTCAAGCTCCACCTTTTTTATAGCCTCTTCAAGTTCTATAATCTTCTTAAAGAGAGAGGTTATCTCTTTGCAGTCTGCCCTTAACTCTTCTTCATTTAAAACTTCTTTGTTTATCATCTCATAGACCTTTTTACCGAGGGATTGAAACTTAATCTGTATAGAGTTCTGGACATCCTTGATATCGCTCCTCAGCTTTGAAGTCTCTATCAACTCCCTGCCTTTTGAACTTAAAGCCTTAATGCTCTTATCAATGCCGCCTGTTATCTTATCAAAGATATCTGCCACTTATTTTACCCTCACTTCAATGAATGCCCGCATTCACTGCAAAATGTATCATCGGGTGAAACCTTAGCCCCGCACTGGCTGCAAAAGGATGCCTGCGGAAGGTTTTTGAAGGAGATACCGCTGACAGCGCTACCAGTAACCTTTTCAAGAACACCTGTTAGGGCTAAGATATTCAAAATGCCGATACCAAAAAAGAGTAGCATGGACAGCCAAAAACCAACATGATAATCAAGATTTATCATTCCTGATCCCTTTGTTATAATTTCCCCATCTAATTTGTTTTTTAAAAGATAAAGGAACATCCCACCAATACCTCCACAGACAGCTAAGGCTATCCGCTGAACACGTTCAACCTTAATCAAGAAGCCAGCTAAAATCCCTCCGATGCCAGCCAGAAATGCTACAGTTGCATAACCTACTCTGGTATTTTCCTTCTTGGGCGGACCAAAGACCTGCGGAACTTCTACTGTTTGCCCGATAGCTAAATTAGTCCCAGAAAAGGTATAAATCTTCTCCCCAGCGCATGAAACCGTTATCCATGGAAGCAGGAATAACAAAACT
>CBFGJQ010000304.1:0-2212 GCA_965649095.1 Caldifarciminota bacterium
TGATTATCTTTATGCCTTAAATCCGGATGGAAAACTGAAATGGCGATACCAAACAGGTAGCTATGTCCTTTCTTCCCCTGCGATTGGTTCGGATGGCACAATCTATTTCGGCTCAGATGATGATTATCTTTATGCCTTAAATCCGGATGGAAGACTGAAATGGCGATACAAAACAGGTAGCTATGTCTTTTCTTCCCCTGCGATTGGTTCGGATGGCACAATCTATTTCGGCTCATGGGATGATTATCTTTATGCCTTAAATCCGGATGGAAAACTGAAATGGCGATACAAAACAGGTAGCTGTGTCTTTTCTTCCCCTGCGATTGGTTCGGATGGCACAATCTATTTCGGCTCAGAGGATGATTATCTTTATGCAATAAGAAGTGAGAGCAGAGGGCTTGCCAGTTCTTCCTGGCCAAAGTTTAGACAGGATACCCGGAATACAGGAAGATTAGAAAGTAAGATGGTAGCAGGAAGAGAAGAGGGTGCGAAGGTAGGAGGTTATGAGGTGGCAAGTAAACCAAAATACCCAGCCGACCTTTTAATCACCGGTATCAAATTCTCTGAGCCATCAGGCAATGATGCCCTTGATGGTTATGAGAAAGGCAAAATCTCCTTTAAGATAGAAAATAGGGGAAAAGGTGAGGCAATAAATGTTAAAGCAAAGATTCTTCCTTTAACTACAATTACCGGAATTCAATATGATAAGATAATAACCATTGGCAATATAACCCCAAATTCTTTTAAAGAGGCACAAGTTGAAATTCAAGCCCAGCCGGATGTTTCGGAGGGAACAGTCAGGTTCAGAGTTGAAGTTGTTGAGGAATATGGCTTTGATGCTGAACCTTTTACAATTACTTTTAATGTAAAACCCTTTAACCCACCAAAATTCACAATTGCTGACTATGGTATTGATGACGATAGGGAAGGCGACTCTTATGGTGATAATGATGGAATAATTGAATTGGGTGAGGCAATTGAAATCACCCTTGCAATTCAGAATATTGGTGAAGGGGATGCCCGAGAGGTCAAGGTTCAACTATCAATTATTGGTGAAGGCGAGAATATCTATTATGGAAGTGAAAAGAGAATTTTTGATTTGGGTGAGATAAAAAGTGGAAGTTATAAGGATTTAAAATTCTTCTTTTCCACCAATAGAAGATACGAAAAGGATTCAATACCAGTCAAAATTGACATCTCAGAATCATACGGAAGATACGGCAAAGAGATTATCTTAAAACTGCCAGTGAACCGGCCAACTGGCAAAGGAAAAGAGGTGGTTATTACCGAAAAACCAGCTGGAAGCGAGCCAAAAGGAACACCAAAACCAGTTACGATTGATGTTGATATAATTCCGAAAAATTCAATCACCAGATTAGAGAATGGGCTCTGTATCATCTTTGGCATTGAGAAATATAGATATGCACCAGCTGCCACTTTTGCCAATCGGGATGCGGTAATTTTCTATGAGTATGTGAAAGCTCTCTTTGGTATTCCAGAGAAGAGTATTTATATTAGAACCAATGAAGATGCAACCAAGGGTGAGTTTGATAAGGTCTTTGGTGGAGATGGCTGGCTAAAGAGAAGGGAGAATCCTGAGTCCGATGTCTTCATCTACTTTTCAGGGCATGGCTCAGCCGATATCAAAACTAAAAAGCGTTATCTAATTCCTTATGATATTGACCCAAATTATGCAACGAGTGGTGTAGACTTAGAAGAGATATTAGAAGAACTTTCAAACCTGAAAGTAAAATCCATCACCTTCTTTGTTGATGCCTGTTTTTCGGGAAGAAGCCGGGAAGATACGATGATTCTCGCTGGGGGAAGACCAATAGTCGTAGTCCCGATTGAGAGGATTCCACAAAGGGTCAATCTCTTCTCCTCTGCCAGTGGTAGCCAGATAAGTTCATCTTATAAAGAGATGCAACATGGCTTATTTACCTATTATCTATTAAAAGGATTGGGTGGTGAGGGTGATTTGAATAAAGATAAGAAGATAACCCTTAAAGAACTTGCCGACTATGTGAGAGATAAAGTTAGCAGTAAAGCGAGGGAACTCGACCGTGAGCAAATACCAGAGTTTCAAGGAGTGGATAGGGAATTGCTCAGGCTGAGGTAATGCGGTGTTATAACCGCACAGATGGGTCACTTCCGCAGGGGAGCCCGCTCTACGGATTCTCCTCTTCTAAAAAAAAACATCTGTAGCCTCCAA
>CBFGJQ010000305.1:0-2199 GCA_965649095.1 Caldifarciminota bacterium
GTAATAAAAGAGCCTGATGAATCAGGCAACTACAATTTAGGAAAAACTAAACGATTACGAGGGTGAGGGTTGGGGTTTCAGGGGCTTTCGCCCCTGATGATATGTTTCAAGTATTTGGGTAAGTTTTTCTATTTTAACTAAATAACTCGCCATAGAGTGTGGCGAATAAGATTATTTCCTTTGATTTGAATCGGGTTATTGAAAACCGGCATATCTTGGATAAAATATTTTAATGAAACTTTTATTCATCGGTGACATTATTGGTGAGCCGGGCAGAAAGAAGATTGTCCGGTCTCTGCCTGAGGTTATAAAAAGGGAGGGCATCTCCTTTACCATTGCCCAGGGTGAGAATATTGCTGGGGGTATAGGTGTTACAGAAAAGACTGCGCGGGAGATTTTTGATGCGGGTGTAGATTGTATTACGACCGGCAATCATGTCTGGAAATATAAAGAGGTTTATAGATTCCTTGATTCAGAGCCTCGAATCCTGAGACCGGCAAACTATCCTGAGGGAGTGCCGGGTAGAGGTTATTGGATATATGAAAAAGGGGGAGTAAAAATTGGGGTATTGAATCTTGAGGGTCGGGTCTTTATGAAACCCATTGAAGACCCGTTTAGAATAGGGGAGAGGCTGGTAAAAGAAATCCAGGAGGAGACAAAGAATATCTTTATTGATTTTCACGCCGAGGCAACCGCAGAGAAGAGGGCATTTGCCCTTTATCTCTGTAGTTATGCCACCGGTATAGTCGGCACCCATACCCATATCCAGACTGCAGATGAACAGATAATTGATAATCAGTGTGCTTACATCACAGATGTAGGAATGGTTGGTGCAGAGGATTCAGTAATTGGTAATGCAAAAGAGGAGATAATTGAACATTTTATTCTTCAGATTCCGCGCAAATTCAGAGTTGCCGGGGAGAATATCTTTGCCAACAGTGTGATTATAGATTTTGATGAAGGAACAGGGAGGGCAAAACAGATTCTGCGCTTCAACTTTTAACTGATATGCCTTTGGAAGATATTGACATTGATAATATAATTGCTATAATATAGTATGGTTAATTGTTTGCCCTTAATTTTCCTTTTAATCCGACCCGAAGTCCTTGCCTTTACACCCCGTTATTACAACCATACCTTTTCTCGGGGCGACCATATCTGGACATCAAATGGACCTTATGGGGGAGATATCAGTGATATTACAACCGATGGGCAGTTTATCTATCTTGGACTTTTGATGAACGGTGTTTACCGGCTTGAGTCCGGAATGTGGCAGCCAAGGAGGGCAGGGATTGAATACACTACGGTTAATTCCCTTATGGGGATTGGATCTAATACCTTATTTGCCGGACTTGAAAGAAGAGGCTTATGGCAGACAACCGACGGGGGATTAACCTGGATACGCAACCAGACAGTTCCTGATACTATTTCAATAAATACAATCTTCAGGTATAATAGCTATACATTCTTCCTTGGCACGAATAAAGATGGTCTTTATCGTTCAACTGATGGTGGAGTAAACTGGCATTTAATTGGGAATATTGGTAATACAGTGAACATAACAAGTTTTACAAGAGATACCTTAAATCTTTATCTTGGAACTTTGGGAGACGGCATTTTCAGCAGTCCTGATTTTGGACTCACCTGGGTTAGTATCTCTTCACCCGACCCCTGGGTCTGGAAAATCGGCTGGATTTCTTTGGGGCTTTTAAGCAAGTATCTTTACTCAGGCACCGAAAGCGGCCTCTATTACCGGCGGGATAGTTTGACCCAGGAATGGCACAGCACATCTTTGCAGAGTCCAATTTCAGATTTTATTATCCTCGGGGATAGTATCTTTGTCAGCACCTGGTCTAACGGGGTCTGGGTTGGTGCCGTTGGTGATTCAAATTTTTATCCAAGAAATAACGGATTGATTTATAGGAGTGTAAATACAATTGAAATCATCAATGATACAATTCTTGCCGGAACAACCGGTGGATTCTTCTATTCAACAAACCATGGACTCACCTGGCAGGAAAGGGACCAGAATCTAAATGCCAATATCATCTGGGATATAGAGGTAAATCCTGTGAGTAATAAATCAATCTATGCAGTAAGTTTTGGTGGCTTATATAAGAGTATAGATAATGCGCAAACCTGGTTCCGCTATGGAAACATTCCCTTTTATCCATTATTTACCTCAATCTCAATTAATCC
>CBFGJQ010000306.1:0-2189 GCA_965649095.1 Caldifarciminota bacterium
TTATTTATTCTTTATTCTTGTCTGGGCAATTGAAACTATTCCTAAAAATCCCTTTATTGAGCATTATGAAATTATCCCGCCCCTGGGTGTTATCAAATCAATTGCCACATCACACCAGCAACTATTTGTAGTAAGTGATAACTATCTTTTAATCTTCAATAAAATTGACCTGAAACTCCAGAAGAGCATCTACTTTTCTGAATATATTGAACTTATTGCCTATGACCACTTCTTTGCTGAACTGTGGTTAAGCGGTTATAATTCAATCATCAGGTATAATCCCAGTCTTGGTAGTATTCGTGAATACCAAATAGGTATTCAAATAGATGGCATTGGTATCAGTGAGAGTTTAATCTACATTGATGGTTCAGGGAGGTTTTCATTAAATCGTTTGAGTGGCGAACTTAAAGAAGTAACAAATTTCCCCAAAGATATTCGTTGGTTTAAAAAGACCGGACAGCAGGATATTGAAGCCTATAGATTTCTTAGCCCCTACTATTTCCTTGACCCCCCTGATGTATCACCGGACCCCTTTTCTCAATACAGAATTACCTCAATATTTGATGATGGGATGTATCTATATGTAGGAACAGAACATTATGGAATCTTGAGATATAATAAATATTCCTTGAATAGAGAGCGGTTAGTCTACGGTCCCCTTGATGCGCAAATCAAGAAGGTGCATAGGCTGAATAATACATACTATCTACTTTCCCGGAATGGCATATCCATTTACAATTTGGGAGATAAGACCTGGCGATATCTAAGACTAAACAAAACTGCCAGCGATTTTATTCTTTCTGATAACAGGTTTATCCTCGCGGTGGGTAATCAGATGCTCTCCCTTTCGGGCGGATTTGTATTACCAATAAGTCAATTGCCCAATCTTGTGCTATCCCTCAATTTTGATGAAAAATATATCTATATCGGCACAAATTCAGGAATGTTCCGAATGATTAAGGGAACGGATGCGGTCTTAGAATTCGGTCCTGATAAATATGCAGTGCATACAATCTACAATACTCCCCAGAGTATTTATGTGGGGGGAGAATTTGCCTTCTATGAATACAACAAAGCCACGCACCGGTGGTTTGAAAGATTTAACCGGGGGGTAAAGGATATCATTGAAGATGAAAAATCCCTTTATCTGCTCACCACCAATAATCAACTCGTATCTTACGAGAAGGACTTGTCTCGTTCTCAAGAAGGTGATACAAACTGGCTCTTGCTTCCTTATTTTAATATCTATGATATAGAAACCGACGGAGAGGTAGTTTATTGTGCAACCTTTGCTGGCTTAAATCTCTATGACCCAAAGACCAAAACTTATCAACCAATCTATGAACTGCCGAGGATAAAGTATGACTATATAATATTAACCGACGAAGAAATCCTGACCGTTTCGGAAAGAAAAATTTACCGCCTTCCCTTAATATACCTCAAAAATTGGTAACCGGAAAGAGTGAATTTCTCAAAAAACTCTCTTTTATTGACCACCTTGAGGAACTACGCAAAAGGATTCTTGTCTGCATTATTGCAGTCGTAATCGCGGCCGCCTTCTGTCTTTTATTTGCCTCACGAATATTAAACTTTATTATCAAATGGATCGGGCTTGAGGCGATCTATTTCTTTTCACCAACCGAGGCCTTTTTTGCCCAGATCAAGATTGCAATTTTTGTGGGTATATTCGTTGCCTTCCCCATTATTCTCTATGAAACCTGGGCATTTATTGGTCCGGGGCTTACCGGGCAGGAGAGAAAGGTCTCTTTGCCTTTTCTATTTTCCGGAATTATCCTATTCTTATTGGGACTGGCATTTGCCTTCTTTATCCTGATTCCATTCGGTCTAAAATTCCTATTCTCCTTTGGTTCAGAAAATCTGAAGCCCCTGATGAATATTAGCAAAATCCTTGAATTTATTCTGTGGTGTCTGTTGTGCTGTGGGATGCTCTTTGAACTACCACTTATTATCTTCTTCTTGATCAAACTTGGAATAATTCAAGCTCAGACCATTGGCCGTCATCGTGCGGAGTTAATCGTTGGCATATTAGTTGTCAGTGCAATATTGACCCCTACTGGAGACTTCTTCACCCTCCTTTTAATCTCAATTCCCCTCATTCTTTTGATTGAATTGAGCATCCTTATTGCAAAACTGACAATAAAGAGCAATCGGTAAGTTTTTCTAAAACA
>CBFGJQ010000307.1:0-2163 GCA_965649095.1 Caldifarciminota bacterium
CTGAAGTTCAGCGATGTCTATAGCGGTTCTGTTCAGCCTGATACCCACCTTATTTAATCTTACCCCTACCTGGTCTAATCTTGCCCCTACCCGATCGAGGACCTTTCTTATCTCTTTAAAACCATTACTTCCAATTCTCCTTTCTCTCTTCATGATTTATTATATCCAAACATAGATGAAAGTCAACCGTGCAGAGTTTCAAGACTGGATATCTACCCGGCAGGAATATTCGGGGCTGGAATAAATCCTACTCCATTTGGAAATATTGACATCAATAGTAGAATCGGTAGAATTAGCATCTATGCTTGGTCTCTTGAAGAAGAGGGGGCTTCTCTTTCTGGCGCTTTCCAGCGGGGTTTCTCAACTCGGAGACCGGCTTACCCATATGGTCATCATCACCCTGATCGGTGCCCAATATCCGGGGAAGGTATCTGCATTCAGTGAATTCGCCATTACCTTCTCTCTACCGGTAATAATCCTTGCCCCATTCGTTGGGGTTTTGGTTGACCACGCCAATAAGCAAAAAATTCTGTTTCGCTGCCATCTGATTCAATCCATTTTAATATTTCTTACCCCCAGTTTCATATTAATTTTTAATAGCCTCATACCCATCTGGATTCTGGTCTTTCTCTTCTTTGCCCTTGATGTCTTTAATAACACCGCAAAAAATGTAGTGGTTCCGGATTTGGTGAAATATAATGAACTTGTGGGGGCAAACTCCTTAATTCTCACAATAGCAAGGATTGCTACATTCCTGGGAATGGTGGGGGGTGGATATTTGATTAAATGGACGGGCTGGCATTTAGGATTTTATATTGATGCTTCTACGCACCTTGTGGCGGGTCTGTTGGCACTGGGAATGGGTGCCTGGATAATGTTTGAACCTGCCGCAAAGATGGGATTCTCACTCCATAGGGAATTAAAAAGGTCCCTAAGGGTTTTCTTACTGGATTTGAAGGAACTGGGTGAATTATTATTAAGAGACCGCGTCGTTGATTTTGTTTTGATTTCGGTATTTATCCTGCCCTTTTCGGCCGGAGTCGCCTACACTGTAATCATATACTTAATCCAGCAGGAGTTTGGTATGGGCACGGCCGGGGTGGGCTGGATGGGCGGGATTATCGGTACCGGTATGTTTACCGGTGCGGTCATTATTGGCCTTTTGGGCAAAGGGATGAGTCGGGCAAAGATAATCATCTATAGTATGGGTATCCTTGCTACCTTCTTTCTAATCGGACCCTTTTTTGTCAATCCGATATTTCTTTATATCATTGCATTCATCAGTGGTATGGTCTTTTCCTTTATCGGCATTGCTCAGGATACAATACTACAGGAGGATGTAATGAAGGGAATAAGGGGCAGAATCTTTGCCACAAAGGAGTTTATCGTCAATCTCGCCTTTCTTTTGTGCGCGGTAAGCATCGGGTTTGTATCAAATGTCCTAAAACCATACGCAATCTTACGGGGGGTTGGTGCAATAATCGCCCTGATTACAATCCTGTCATTTTTTATAAATCTCTCGATTCCTGTGGAAGTAAGAAAGAATCTGTAGTAAAGGAGGTATCCGATGAAGCATCGCAATCCATTACCGACCGTTGATATAATCATTGAGACACCAAAGGGTATTGTCTTGATCAAAAGAAAGAATCCGCCTTACGGCTGGGCACTTCCGGGTGGATTTATTGAATATGGTGAATCGGCGGAATCTGCTGCATTGCGTGAGGCAAGAGAGGAGACAAATTTAGATATTAGGGACCTAAGACAATTTCATACCTATTCCGAGCCTGACCGGGACCCACGGTTTCATACCATCTCGGTAGTATTTATAGCCCGTGCCGAGGGAATTCCCAGGGCAGGTGATGATGCCGAAGGGGTCGGGTTATTTACTAAAGAGAATTTACCAGAAGATATTGCCTTTGACCACCGCCGGATTCTTGAGGACTACTTTAATTCTCAAGATATTCAGGGGGATACCCCCTGAAAACCCCCGCTGTATCGCAAACTTCCTCTTTGTGCAAAAACCAATCTCTAACCGCCTTTCCTGAATATCTTGTTGCCATTTTCTTTTTTCATAATGAAAAATTTCATCATAAGGTAATAGGAATCCTGATTTTCATCAGGACATGCTTTTGAAATTCCTATTACCTGAACATACCTCAAGGG
>CBFGJQ010000308.1:0-2153 GCA_965649095.1 Caldifarciminota bacterium
TGCACCGGATGTGCAGATGACTCAATCCTTGCTATCTCCTCTTTAAGCACAGATTCAAAGAGCATCGCATGGACATTACAGAATCTTTTTATCTCATCAGGGGTGACTCCTTCATTTATTAATGACTGCTCAATCTCCGCAATCTCAGAGGAAGTAATTTTGCCGATCTCTTTTTCAATCCTGCTTTTTGCCTCTTCAGGAGATAGACCCTTATGGAGGCTCAAAATAATCTCTTTAACTATCTTTTTCTTCTGTTCTTTATCTATTTTTTCCTCCATCATCCGCTCCTTTTTTTAAACAGGTTTTACATACCCCTTTAAAATAACCGTGAACCTCGTCTATCCTGTTTCCCATTATAATATTTTTTTTGTCATTGGCAAGGGGGCAGGTAATATTTATGTCAATTATTCTGCCGCATTTACTGCATAGAAAATGGTGATGGGAATCTGTATTCGGGTCATATCTTATCTCCTCGCCGGTTATTGTTAGTGCGTTCAAGATGCCTTTCTTATGGAAGGTATGGATTGCATTATAGACTGTGGTCAACGAAATAATAGGTAGTTCTTTATGGAGTGAATTATAAATCATTTCGGCGGTAGGATGGGAATAACGGAGTTTATCAATATGTTCAAGGACCTTTATCCTTTGAAAGGTAGGTTTCAACCCTGCGTTTTTTAGCATATCTTTAAAATTCTTCAATTTTGAAATCATTTCAATCATATAATGATTATAATCAATTTTTAGACAATGTCAAGGGGGAAGATGTTTAGTCAGATAGTTTTATGGTCGTATAGTCGCAATACAGTTGGATGGTTTTATGGTTAGATGGTTATAAATGGAGTAGGGAATTTATTCCCGTGTTTCAAATCCCCCTTGTCTTTAATTGCCCTATCTGCGCAATAGACCTGCTCTG
The DNA here is from genome assembly GCA_965649095.1 of Caldifarciminota bacterium. GTDB lineage: Bacteria > Hydrothermota > Tepidihabitantia > SM23-42 > JAOAFX01 > JBDRWI01. The sequence continues at coordinate 914 of CBFGJQ010000308.1, forward strand.
ATGAAGCTCGGAGTCGCTACTCCTAAAATAGGGTGATTATATAAATCGCTCAAACCTATCTTTTTTTGCCTTACATATCGGGCAGACCTCGGGTGGTGATTCGCGGGCACATAGATAGCCACAGACTTTGCATCTCCATAATGGATAGGGGAGAGGCTCAGACATCTTATCTATTAGGGGCTTAACATTTTTCTTCTGTCCTGCAGGCGGTCTCCTTTCAGGTATGGATTGAAGTGGAATTTCACCTTTTAAGACTTTTTCTGAGACATATAGTCCGCAATAACAGGCACCATATTCTAAAATATCCGCATCCCGATAATCGCAGGGACAGATAATATCAAGGTCATCTTCTTTTTTGCCGGATGCTAATCTGCACGGACAGGCTTGGTAGTCATAACGCCTTTGATTTATGATTAGTGATTTGACCAGCGCTTTGGTAAAGTCTATATCAGGATTTAAATAATAACCACCTTCCTCGGCTTCTTGCTTTAGTTTTTCGTAAAGTTTATGGACTTCTTTGTCAGTAATAATAATCTCTTGAGACATTTATTTAAAAATTTCTCTTATTTTGTTTACTACAAATCCAGCGTCTTTTTGCGCTTTTAATGCATCTTCTTTTGTAAATATTCTTTCAAAATAAAAAGAAGGTTCTCTCGTTTCTGAAAGCCAAAGAGAAATTTTTCTTATCTTATCACAAACATCATCTTTTATTCCCACACCTTTCTCTTTTACTCTCTTTGCAAAAATATCGCCTACATCATGGACTTTTGGGTATTCAATGCCCAATATCTTTAAAGCCCCCTTAAGGGCAAGTTCAACTGCCTCTTGGGCCCGACGAATCACAAGATTATAGTCTCGATCTTTAAGAGCGCTTCCAACATCCCGCTCAAAAATTCTTTCTGCTTGGTTTATGAGTTCTCGCCCTTCCTCTTTATTCGTCATAATTCAAAGACTTCACCAAATTTGAGGTCGGGCTTCAAATCCCAATACCATCTCCCATCTTCCAATACGATTTTTTTTGCACCCAGTTCTTTTAATTTCTTTCTAAGCTCCTCAAATTTTTTTTTGATAAAGGCTTTCCTGTCATAAAGTATTATCCCATCATTAATCATATCTAAGTAAATCTTTCGGTTTTTAGAAGCCTCAATTTTAGAAAATACAAGATATGAGAAATGCGGAGGTGTGTCATTGTGCACAAATTTTTTGAATATTTTACTCTTTTGGAGTTCATTTTGCGCCT
>CBFGJQ010000309.1:0-11507 GCA_965649095.1 Caldifarciminota bacterium
GAGCCTGATGAATCAGGCAACTACAATTTAGGAAAAACTAAACGATTACGAGGGTGAGGGTTGGGGTTTCAGGGGCTAAAGCCCCTGATGGTATGTTCTTCATATTTTTTCTATAATGAAAAATTTCATTATATTGGATAGGAATTTTTCAAATTCCTATCCAATGAAATAGGTGCTAAAAAGACGTCCCACGGTCAGCAGTCGGGGTGGAAGTTCGGCGACATTTGGTGATGAATCGGTAAATTACTGGCATGGAACATATACCGCTGGCACAGTTTGTGGCGATGATTCTTACAATGGCGGGACCTCTTCCTATGATGGCATTGCAAAATGGTGTAAACTCTCTTTTGTTGACATCGGCTATTCCGGTGGTCTTAGTATCTGGGCAGACTTAAATCAACTATGGGATACAAGTTATGCCTACGGTGCAAGGGTTGTCTCAAATTCTTGGGGTGAGGGAACTCCCGGTGGCGATTACGAGACAATGGATGCCCAGGCCGGCCAGTTTATGTGGCGGAGGAAGGACTGCCTTTTGGTAATATCTGCGGGAAACGCCGGACCTTCCGCAGGAACAACTGCAAGCCCGGGTGATGCCAAAGGTGCATTAACTCTGGGGGCAGTTGGAAGGGCTAATCCAACAACAATTGTCAGTTATTCATCAAGGGGATTGACCGATGATGGTAGATACAAGCCCACAATAATGGCACCCGGTGGATTGAATACCACCGCAGACCCTGGTTTATATTCAGCACAAGGTTCAACATCAGGTTCAGGAAGCAGTTACTGGCAGATGTCCGGGACAAGTATGGCAGCCCCGGCAACCTGCGGTGCAGTTGGCTTGATAAGGGAATACCTGAATCGTGGCTTCTATCCAACTGGTTCAGAGGTGCCGGGGAATGCAATACCGAATCCGTCGGCAGCATTGTTGAAGGCATTGGCGGTAGTCTCTACAGACCCGAATATTACCGGCTTTACTGTGCCCGATAATGATATTGGCTGGGGTAGGATTGACCTTGATAGTGTCTTATACTTTACCGGTGATACAAAAAAATTGCTCCTCCATGATTCTGCCTCGGGTGGCTTGAATACAAATGACAGTGTGGTCTATCAGTGGACGGTGGGCAGTTCCATTCCCCTGAGGGTAACACTCGGCTGGACTGATACCGCCGGGAATCCAGGGGCTGCTCGTCCCCAGGTAAATGACCTGGATTTGAGGGTTATCAGCCCTTCAGGCACCTCCTACTGGGGTAATTACTATTCTGGCGGTCAATCAACAACTGGTGGTTCAAGGGATTCAAACAATGGAGAAGAGAACTTCAGATTAAATTCACCGGCGACCGGAACCTGGACTGCCTGGGTAAGGGGAAGGAATGTCCCAACCGGGGCGAATCAGCCCTATGCAATTGTAATTACTGGTGATGTATCAAATCTGCCGGTAGGGGTTGCTGAAGAGATGAGACAATCTGAGGCGGTCTTCCATAACACAACAACCAGAATTCCAACAATGACTAAAGGTTGCCTTAACTATACACTGCATTTATCTCAGTCGGGTAGGGTTGATATAATGTCCTTGGCGCCCTAATCCATTTAGAAAATAAATTCTACAAGAAGGGTGAATATAAAGAGTCAATTTCTTTAACAAAACTGCCACCAGGAATCTACTTTCTATTTTTGGTCCTTCCGGATAGAGTCCAGCCGCAGAAGGTGGTACTGATTAAGTGGCTGTAATGGGGGCGTCCTGCTTCAATTTTCTGTGGACGAGACGCCCCTGCTTCTCTTATCTTGTGATAACCACCTTCTCCTTCAAAACTCCCTTAGAATTTTCAAGGATTAAGAAGTAGACACCACTTGAAACCCTTCTCTTCTGGGAATCGGTGCCATTCCACTGGAGGTGGTGAATGCCCGATTTTGCCTCCCCCTTTATGAGGGTCTTTACCAGCCTTCCGGTCGGGTCATAGACCTTCAATGAAACCTCTTCGGTGTTACCAATAGTATATTGAATATTAACCTGCCCGGTGGTAGGATTGGGCATAAGGGGTCCAAGGGAAAATTTTAACCCTCTTTCCATTTTACCATCTTCAGCAATGCCCGGAATCATACCAAACCACTTTAAGATACTTGCCATTATCATCCCCTGCTGGGCATAGATATATGGATTCGCATCAATCGCCTCAAATGGAACAGAGAAGTAGACTAACCGATAACCATTCGGGTCGGGGTCTTTATATTTTATCGCATAACAACCACCACTGTCATTAACGACATATATTGAATCGGCAAGAGAATCCGGTCTTATCCTATCCTTGCTTATTGCATTATTTGCCCCCCCTGCGCCACCCAGGGCGATTGTATCCTTTTCTAAGTCACTGATTGAATCCCCGGGCACTGCATGGGCAAAGGGGACATTGAAGGCCGGATTTAGAAACTGGGCATGGAGATAATTCTGGTAGAATGGTGTATTTCCAATATCCTCACCCAAATTCTGGCTTGAGATAAAGAGTCTACCCCCCCGATTGAAGAAGGAGACCAGACTATCCATATCTTCTTGAATTAAGATCTTTGAAACGGAAAGTGATGTGAACCAGATTATGACCTTGAAGATGTTCGGATTTTCAAAGGCATATCTTGGTTTACCCCAGGAATCAGGCCAGTATAGATAAGAATAGCCCAGTGAATCAAGCACCTTTTTGTAATAGAATTCAATTGAATCACCATTATCGGCATCAACGAGAAGGATTTTAAAAGGAATTGGTCCATTGGCAAATGCATAACCGGTAGGTGGGTCTTCTGGTTTATAGCCGATGTTTGGTGGTTGAAACCCATCTGCTGCCTCAATGCGATAAGCGATAAGTTTACCTGTATTCTGGACCGGTATTGAAGCGGAATATTGGTTGGGTATACCAGTTGGAAACATTGGTAAGTAACCCGTCTGCCCATCAGAAGTATGATAATATAGTTTTACATAACCAATCCCTGCATCGTCTGTAGCATTGCAGGTGATACGATACGGACCGATGTAATTGGTATCGGGCCAGAGCGTTACATTGGTAATTACTGGTGGATTAAGGTCAAGGATATTGAACTGATAGGAAGAATCGGGTCCGAGATGGGGTGAATAGGCGAGATTTGAGCCATCGTATGCCATCAGATACCATTTAATATTTGTTGGCATATTTGTTGGTGGTGGCTGTTGGGGAATGTGGAAGAAATATTTATCTCCAATAGAACTGTCATAAGTGGCAGAGACATAACCCGAATTGTTTATATTGTAGTATATAGAATCTGTAGTAATTGTGCCGTTCGGGTCATAGATTATCGCCGAGATTAAAAACGGTCCGGTAAATGTAGTATCAGAGATTACCGTAACACTATCAAAGACGGGAAGAATAAAATCTGATTTTCCTTTATAGATATAGGCGGTATTTTGTCCATCAGAGCCGACACTCATATCACCCAGGCCATCATTATTCAAATCTCCACAACCCGAAAGCGAGATTCCATAGTTTGTCCCCCAGTTGCCGGGATTATTGGCATAGGCATCATAGATTGTATCAAAAGGTGTAATAAAGAGATAGACCCGACCGATGCCATTATTCCAGTTTGTTGCCCCGACTCCAAAATCCCGAATTCCATCGTTATTCATATCAAGGGCGGTATTAACCGAAGTTCCAAAGTATTCATAATCAGTCTTACTGCCATGGATTTTATAGTCCGGGGTTGTATCCGGGGGTGATTTTCCTAAAACGATATAGCATTCTCCATCATAGATTGCGCCTGCGGAACGGTAAGGGATGCCAATGGCAAAGTCACCTAACAGGTCGCCGCTTATATCACCCAGTGATGCCACTGAATAGCCGAGGCATTCGGTACTTCCTGGTGCGCCATACCAGATTAAGTCTGGTGTTGTGTCCATCGGTTGTCCACCATAATACAAAAATGCCCGACCCGCGTAGTAATCGGAGAATGGAGAGCCAACAAGGAGTTCGTCGTAGGGATTATTTCCATCCATCTGACCAATTGAAATTGACCAGCCAAAGTATTCATATCCCCAGCTGGGCTGTCCCTGAAAGACAAGCGTATCCGGAGAGGTGATTGGGTCAACGAAGAGATAGACCCGGCCTACTGTATAAGAGCCATCATTATAATTGGGTGCCCCAATTGCAATATCAGGTGAGGTGCTTGAACAGCCACCACAGGCAATGGAGTAACCGAATTGTTCTGGTTGACCGGTTGGACTGGTAAATACAAGGTCAGGGATTTCATCAATTGTTGGACCGCCATAATAGACATAGACCTTCCCCGTCATTCCCCCGTATGAATAATACGGTGCACCAACAACAAGTTCTGGATAGCCGTCACCATTTATATCCGGGCAAAAACTCAAGGCATAACCAAAATAGTCACCAGCCCAGTTGCCATTTTCACCATTGAGTTTCAGGTCCACCACATCATCAAAATTTTCACCGTAATAGATATATACTGCATCCTCATCATAGGCACCAACAACGACATCTCCAATACCATTACCATTTATATCAACTCCCCCGCACACAGCACGACCAAAACCGATGGATGGACCAACGAGATTCGTCAGTAACTCAAGGCTACCCTGAGACCAGACCAGCCCAACAACAAGTCCGGTTAATATAATTGCCCTTTTCATAATGCCTCCTTCCATAACCCCTTAACCTCTAACGAAAGAGAATCGCCTTCTCTATCTTCTTGAAATCCCCGGCTTCTAATCGCACAAAATAGACACCGGCCGGCAAGCGGCGACCAAAATCGTCAGAACCATCCCAAACAACCGTTGACTGTTCATCCCTGATTAAATCAGTGATTACCGTTAACCGAGAAAAGTCCCTAACCAAACGACCTGTCACATCATAGATGCGGATAGTAGGCACTATCCAGTAGGCAGTAGGCACCTTGTTAGCCGGTGCATAGTCGATAGTGCTTAGTGCATACTGAATCACAAGATGATTCCGGAATGGATTTGGATAGACCTTCAGGCTTGAGATGTTCGGCCTGGTCGTAGTGGCAATTTCCTCAATCCCGACATGGTAGGTTATTCCGATAATATTTGACATTCCACTCTCCTGGATTGAATAGTCATATGCCTTTATTCCATAATAATAAGTGGAGTCTTCAATTACCATATTGTCAACATAGGTCGTCTCTGAGGCAGGCAGGGAGGCGATTATCATAAATGGACCATTCTCATTCTTTGCCCGATAGACATTATATCCAGCAAGGTCCGAGGGTGGGTTCTTGAGCCAGAATAACTTTACCCCTGACTGAGTAGAGATTGCATCGGTAAGGAGGGGTGCCGGGGGATATGGGTCAAGCCAGTTGATTATCCTCTTTAGCAGGGTGTCGCGCATCGGTGCATAGGTTATTGCCTCAAGCGGGAATGTAGCAAATAGAAGGCGATAGTTTTCTGCCTTTCTGAGCATAACCGGCTGGTAGGTTCGGTTTGTATAAAATACTGGCTGGGCATTACTTAAAAGGCCATCAACAAGGTCAATTCCGAAACTATTGCCATTAAGATGTGTGAAGTCAAGGGGATAATTTAATCCATTGCTTACCGGGTCACCAATTATTCCAATGATTGTATCACAACCGGTTGCCTCATTATAGTTAATAATAGATAGGACTGAATCCGCAAATGGATTGGGAAAGTTGTTATATAGATAGTCCTCTCCAACCAGCAAGAGCCTCCCACCCATCCTGAGATAGCCCGTGATTTGATTTAATGCCCTCTGTGGGATAGGTTCGACACCATACCGCAGTCCCTTTGGTCCGAGATTCCAGATTACCATCCCATTTCGGCGCATATACAGAGAATCAGGGATTCCCTGGTCAACCTCATTTATGGTAAGAAAGGTATAGCCGAGGTTGGCAATTGCTGATTCATAGTATTTCTCCCAGCCCAATCCCCAGGTATCAAGCGCACCTATATCATCATCAAAGATTAAGACCTGCTGTGGTCTGGGGAATTCAATATATTTGCCAGCAACGATGACATCATCGAGGTATAGTCCATAGCCCGGATTGGTAAACCCCCGGTTAAAGCTTACAATCCTTACCTGCACAGTATAACCAATCCAGTAGTTCAACATCATTGGGATAAGTCCGTATTGTCCCCACAGGTCATTGTGGGAGAACCATTGGTCGCCCGTGGAACCAAGGAAGAAATAGTTGGAGCCAGTATATGGGAGGTAGATATTGGTCCAGGTCTCACCTCCATCTGAACTCACCTCTATCATATACCCCTGTCCATAGTCATCATAGGGGTCATTATATTCAAAGTTTATCCAGAAGTCGATAATACAACTATCTGAAGACGAGACCTTTGAGAGGTCAATCGGTGGTGAGACAAGGGCATTGTATGAACCGCTAAGGGGTAGTTGATGGGTGATGGGGTCTCCCGAATAGAATGAGTGGGTTGGTGAATGGTATTTATAGGTAGTGAGGTGCCAGAAATTGCCGAGCGGGTCCCTCGGTTTTGCTATCCATTGTCCCATACCTGATTCGCAATCTTCGTAGAAATAGGTATTGTTAAGGTTGTCATAGACCTGGATTTCATCAATATACCACATTCCATAATAGCCACCGCTTCCACTCTGGTCCGATTCCGCCGGGTCGGATACGCCACTGAATCTTATTTTTATAATACCATCTTTATAGGGTGTAAGGTCGAAGCCGATTTCATACCAGTAATCGTTTGAGCCCAGCCCCCAGCCCGGAATTGAATCATATTCACCAGCAAGCATATCCCAGTACCATGCCCAACTTGCAAGGACATTATAATTCCAGCCGGGATATCTGATGGTATCAGGAAAGAGGGGAACCCAGGTATTGCCATCATCAGTAGAGATCCAGGCAGTGAGACAGTCCCAGCCATCCCATTGTGGACCAGGATAACCACCGGAGGCATACTCACAGGAGGGGCGATGCCACATCCTTAAAAACACTGAATCGCCGCTTACACTTGTCAAATCAATTGCCGGTGATATTAAAAACTGTGCCCACTCATCACCATAGCCATACTCCTGATTTACCCAGTCCGGTCGTGAGTATGTCCCACACCAGAATGAATGTCCAATATAGGCATTCGTGTCCGAGATATGCCAGAATGTATCCTGAAGCGTTAAATCCATAAATGTCCATCCCGGGGCACCGGATTCAAGGTCATCAATAAAGATTGTATCCGGACCCGGGTCCCTATAAATCTTTTGATATTCATTACCGGTGGCCTTAAGCAAAGATTTAGAACTACTCTTTGCAAAGACAATACCGGCGAGTCCGATTATCAAAAGGCACAACCTCAAAGGTTTAATCATTTTACCTCCTTTCTTTATGTCAAAAATAAAACAATTCAGGACAGTTCAAGGCAATTAACGGTCCCCTTCCCCATATTTGCTGTCTTTTGCCTTTTTGCATCATAGTAACTCTTTTGAAAGTAGCATTTTTATCGCTGATAAGATGCGACAAGGAGAATTCCCTTTCTCTTTCCGTAATCAATCGCGGTTGGATGAATCCAGTAGCCAAAAAGGACCGCAAAGACCTTTCCGCTCTTTTCTAAGAAAGAGCGTACAGGATTATATAATTCCTCAAATTCTTCAACCTCCCTTTTGTGAATACGACTCTTACACTCACATATTACAAAGACCTTTTCACCATTAAGTCCTTCGCCCTCGCCATAGAGATTAACCTCGGTCTCCACCCCATCAATCTGAAAGAACCTCCTTTCCAACTCTTCCCCTAATGGTCCTTTAAGGGATACCTTATAGTGCCTTTCCAGATAGGCAGGCAACATAACCTTTGCTACATCCTCCAGTCCATAGCCAACTGTATCGGAGAGTTTTCCAACCTGCTGGGCGAGATTCTGGACGGCAAGTTCGGTTCTCTTCTGTGCCTCGGCAAGGGCGGTAACTGCCTCTTCAAGTCTGGTTATTCTCTCTTCGGTTCTCTTTTGTGCCTCGGCAAGGGCGGTAACTGCCTCTTCAAGTCTGGTTATTCTCTCTTCGGTTCTCCTTTGTGCCTCGGCGAGGGCGGTAACTGCCTCTTCAAGTCTAGTTATTCTCTCTTCGGTTCTCCTTTGTGCCTCGGCGAGGGCGGCGACCGCCTCTTCAAGTTTTGTCAACCTTGCCTCAGCCTTCTGTTGTGCCTTGGTAAGTTCCTCAACCGCCCCTTTTAGTGCATTAAAGTCCTCGCGTGTGACCCTTATCTCGCGCATCCTGTCATCCACAATCTTGACTATTGCCTCATAGATCTCAGCAGTTATTCCCATTTCACACCTCAACTGAAACTGGCAAGAACATACATCAAGGGGATTCTCCCCTTACCATATCCAAACTTTCTGATCAACATATTTTTTATTATATTAAATTTAGGGTATTTGTCAACAAGCAAATGCCCTGAGTCTCCTTTGATTCTTCTACCGGAAACAGACAAAAATACCGCCCCTCCACTTACGAACTGTAGGTAATAAAGATGGGAATATATTGCCCCTGGTGGGAGCGGTTTCCTAGTCGCGACATCAATCCCGTGAAATCTGGAGTAGGGACTTCAGTCGTAAAGGATTGGACGAGATTAAAATCCCTACTCCAATATCAAAAGTCTACATTTTTCTACCTGCTGAAAAAGTGTTGGCTTTTGAATCCCCCTTGCCCTGGATCGCCTTATTGCCCTCTTTGCCTTTAATTGGCTTAAATTGCCCTTTATTGCTATTTTAACAATCACAATTTTTTCAATTTCATACCCTTTTTCACATTCAAGAATTGAGTTTTCAATTTAATTCTCCGCCTTTCCGGAATGGTGAATTGGCAGGGTAGATGTCACATCATTTCCGATTTAACTTGATGAATTTAAAGAGGGAACTCTGGGTCTCTCCTTTCAATGATAGAAGATAGACCCCTGGTCTTAGTCCATCAACTTCAATGGAGATGGGTAATGGAATGTCCTTATAACGCCAATGGTAGATGAGCCTGCCTGATGTCTCAAAGAGGAGAAGCTCAAATGGCTCATTGATTGGTGTGGTAGACCTTAAGATGATATTCCCCGATGAAATCGTAGGAAAGATCTTCAAATTTAGATGGGGATGCTCCAGGGTCTTAAGCAAATCCTGTATCTCTGATGTTCCACTGCCTAAGTTTGCATAAATATCAGGATTTGTTGGGTCGTTGTCCTCCTTCCGATAATCCTGCCAGGCGGTCAAATTCGTATCACCACAGGCAATATCGGGAAAGACCTGTGTAGTATCATCCCAGGTCATCTTTTCAATTGTATCATTGACACCAAAACTGCCATCCGCATTCATCCTTCTTCCAAAGATATTAAAGATTGTATTACTATTATCGCTCCACACTATTTGGTATTTATTTTTATCTGCCCACCAGTCAACTTTTGGTTTATTATAGGAAGTAGCCGAACCGTCCGAGATCGGGATGGCACCTGTGACCGGATTACCTGAGTTATCATAGAGCCTCCCCTTTATTGAGCCTCCATCGGTCCAGACAACCAAAAAATTAACCCCATCGGAAGAGACATCGGCATCACCATACCATCCTCCAGAACCGATGGTAAAGGGACTACCCTGAGGGATTCCACTCCCGCTCACTATCCTTCCATCAAGGTTATAGTTGTCCTCATTATAGGCAACAACAAGGAAGTTTGTTCCATTGGAACCAACTGCTGGTGTCATATAATCATCGGTGGCGGATGATATGATTGTGAATGTATCACCAAGGACTGTCCCATTGGTCGCCACCCGCCTTCCCTTTATTCGATAGGGCAGGGTTCCCTCATCCTTATAGACCACAAGATAGGAGGAACTACCCGAGTTGTAGGCAACCCTTGGATTATACTTTCTGGCATTAGTGCCACCGGTATAAGAGATATTTGCCTCATTCCCCGGGACACCCGCCCCGCTAACCAGTCTTGAATAGATTGCCCAAGAAGGTCCTGCTCCATCATAGAATTCATAGACCACAAGCCAGTTTGTATTATCGGAGGCAATATCAGGAATTTTTAAATACTGACCCGATGTTGAGACCGTGATTGGTGAACCTACCAGATGGGGCAGTGCCTTCTGAACCATCTGGGCATCAATTGTTCCATCTGAGTAATCTTCCCAGGCAACAAGATAGCGGTTAACACTCCCATTCCATTCGGCACACGGCGATTGTTGAATCCCGGACTGGTCAGTGACTACGAAATCCTCAGCACTGGCTAAGATAGGAAGAGATAGAAGGGTAATTAACCTTCTGACCATAGAACACCTCCTTATCTTCGTAATAGTTTAGAGGCTGTGTCGTAACCCCCGTCGCTATTAAATTTTTGACCATTGGTTATTCTCTATTTTATTCAGATTTTGATGGATGTCAACAATTCGGTTTCTAAAAAATGAAACATGCCATCTTCCCTTTGCATTTTGAACATTTTTGGGCAGGCAGAAAATGTTAACTTTTATCAGTCCTTCACCACCTCCGATAACATCGCAGTTAGGAAGCCGCTCCTGTAAGAATAGTTATTCTTCGCCCCTCATCCGCTGGTCGCGCCTGAAGTCAAGTCTTAAATCCGAGCCATTGTCTATGATACCCCTCTCATTGGGGAAGAAGTCCAAATGGACCAATGCATTTTCATAGACAAGGGCAGAGCCCTTACCCATATCTGATTCAATATTCAGCAAATCACCAAGGCCTGGTGTTCCCACAGAGACAGATTTTGCATCTTTAATTTTCTCAATGAACTCTTCAACTTCTTTTTTACTAACCGAACTCTTTCCACCTTCAATGGCATCCATTACATAGGACTTTAAGAGTTTCTCCCAGAGTTTGTTAAACAGATTATTGTTAGCAAAGAGGTCAAAACAGATTATACGGTTCTGGGTAGCGACGACAACACCGATTGTGGATTTTGAAAGTTCTGGGATACCTTGCAGTTTCTCTTTATAATCTGCAACTATCTTTTGAACCTCTTTATCTTCATAATTTGCCCTGACCGTTCCGGTGCCCGAGGCAATACCCAGTCTATCTTGTGTTCTTGCTACCTCAGCCCATACCTCTCTCTGATTCTCACACAGTTTAGCCCTTTGTCGGACCACATTGGGAACAACATGACCACTGGATTTGAACTCTGAAGATACAGAGATCCACCTTCCATGTTCAACGCAATAGACCTCTACCTTTATCCAGTTACTATTCTTTGGTAACAGGATATCCGCCTTTATCATCCGGTCCTGCTTTGCCCCAACAATCATCTCACCGGTCAGGATAAAGACCGGTTCATTTCCATTATTCTTTATCTCAACCGAGTTTACCTCGCCTAAGCCAACCTCTCTTATTTTGAGCAATCCCTTCTCCATTGCCTCATCAAGGGTAATAAACCTTCCAATAGATATAGAGGTCGGGATATTTAAGGGGAAGATTTTTAGATTTTTGTATTCAACTGGCTTACCGACCTCTATTCTCCTCAAGTATTTCTCTATTGCCTCACTACCCCTT
>CBFGJQ010000310.1:0-2159 GCA_965649095.1 Caldifarciminota bacterium
AAATAAAGTAATAGGAGGTTATGATGCCTTAGAAGCACCTAATGAGGTTGATCTTGTTTACTTGGACCCACCCTATTTTTCTTCAGGCTCAAATCAAGGTACTAATTATATAGTTTTTTATCATTTCTTAGAAGGCCTTGCCGATTATTCAAACTGGAAAGCCAGAATGAATGGAAATTTGAGTATGATAAAGAGGATTAAAGATACACCAGAAATCCAGCGATGGACACATAAAACAAAAATTTTGGGCTCTTTTGATAGGCTGATAGAAAGATTTCAGGATAATATCATCGTCCTTTCGTACCAGAGTGATGGCATTCCGACAAAAGATGAAATTCTTTCCATGCTTAAGAAATATAAGGGTAGTGTTAATGTTTATTCTAGACCTCATAAATATGTATTAAGCCGGAAAATAAAAGAAGAGTTGTTATTCATTGCTAAATGAATAGGATTTTAAAAATGCAATTCAAGCAAAACGGTTGTCCAGCCCAGCATAAAAGGTTCGTCCCGATGACCATCGGGACTCACCCAAATTCCGCCAAAGGCGGAACTTCTTTTATGCTGGGAAGTTATATAAAATTTGCCCGCAGGAATAGGTGAGTAAGATGACAGCAAGAGAATATATTGAAAATATAAAAAGTAGATATTTAAACTCCGATAAGGACTTTACATTAGATTCTTTAACAGGAGCAATTGATCGAGTGCAAAAAGCATTCCCCAGATATGGTAGTTTTTTAATGGAATTTGTACAAAATGCTGATGATGCTGAGAGTAAATCTTTGGCAATTACCATAGAGGAGGGGAGAATAATAATATCTAATGATGGGAATCCATTTTCGGAGGAAGATGTAAAAAGTATTTGTAAGGTTGGGCGTTCTTCAAAGACACCGAAAGACTATATTGGTTATTTAGGAGTAGGATTTAAAGCCGTATTTCTTATTTCTGATTGTCCAGAAATCTATTCAGGTGTTTTTCAATTCAAATTCGATAAAAATGTTTGGGATGACCCTAATCATACACCTTGGCAAGTAATACCCTTATGGATTGATAGCCCAAAAGTAGAAGTATCTGATGAATACAAAACAATATTTAATATACCTCTTAAAGAAATCAAATTAATAGAAAAACTAAGGGAGGAAATAAAACCTGAGCATTTAAGCGACAGGATACTACTTTTTCTAAGAAATGTTAAGAAAATAGAAATAACAGACTCAAGTCAGGATTATAAAAGAAAAATCATAAAATCTGAACTTTCTAAGACTTCAGACTATGAAGTTTATCAAATTCAAGAATATGAAAATGAGGTTTTGAAGAATCAAGATAGATGGGTAATATTTCGTTCTTCTTGCCAAGTGCCCCAAGAAGTAAAAGAAGATTATGTGACAAAAGAATGGGAAAGGGAAAATGTAGATAAAAGAGAGGTCTTGGTAGCATTTAAGTTAGGAAATGAAGATAATTTAGTAATTGAAGAAAAGGGGACTGCACATATTGGTGTCTTTAGTTTCTTGCCATTAAAGGAAATCCCAAGTGGTCTGAATTTCTTGATTCAAGCAGATTTTTTAACAGCTCCTGGGAGGGGTGTGCTTGCCCGTGAATGTTTGTGGAATGATTGGCTTGCTGAAGAAGTCTGCAAATTGATAATTGAGAAGTGTATCCCAACATTTATTAGTAATGAAAAGTGGAGGATGAATTTTGTAGAAATTTTATATTCTCCGTGGGGTGGACACGAGTTATTTGAGAAGCACATCAAAGGACCGCTTAGAGAATATTTAGAAAAAAATCCTTGTCTGATAGGAAGTGATGGTTCGTTAGTAAATGTTGATAATGCTATAAAAATCGAGGAGTATATTAGAGAATTAATGTCTGATGAAGATTTGAATACGTTGTATCCTGGGAAAAAAGTCATTCATCCCTCCTGTAAAGTTCCTACGGAGATTTGGCAGAGGATAAAAGAAGGTCCAAAGTATACCGCTAGGTCAGGATGCAACTGTGAGATGCAAAGGTTACTTGAATATAAAGCCAAACAAAAAAATGTGTCTTTCTTTAAAAAATTCTATGAGGTCCTATCGAATTATTCACAATCAACCCTCCAGAATAGTGCTTTTAAATATCAAAAAATAATTCTTACAGATACTTGGGATTTAGTTGATGCAAGAACT
>CBFGJQ010000311.1:0-2157 GCA_965649095.1 Caldifarciminota bacterium
ATATTGTTCGTCTGTTCTGGTATGTCCAGCAAAAAACATTACAACACCTATTTTTAATGCCTCATCAGCAATATCTTTAGCCGTTATATCCCTACTGTGGAAGACCTTTGAAAGACTATCCAAATCATTCCTTACTTGCTTTCTCATCCTTCTGTTTAAATTAGAGGCTGTTTCAAAGCGTCTTAAAATGGGGCATGTGACGTAGACTCCATCAAAGGTCTTCCCGTTAAAATCCGACTTATATAAAACGTAACGAATCATTTCAGAATCACTCAATATCTGTCCTGTGGGATTCCAGTTATTTTTCCCCATGATATTTCTAATATACCAGTCAATTATAGAACTATAAATCTTTAGTTCAACTCGTTTTGCTACTCCACAGTAAAGTATCTTCAATTCACTCGCCGTTCGAAAAGCTGTTGTCATTCTAAAAATAGCCTCTCTAGTCAATTGACCATGCCTATTTTCAATTTTGCAATTCATCAAGTGATCTTGAGGGAAGATTCTGCCATCTCTGAAGTGGACATCTGGTTTTAAGGAAATGCCACCATGTTTAAAGATAAAAGTCTCCTCCACAAATAATTCAGCTACATCCATTGAAGATTTTGCTGCCCATTCGTAGTGACCTTCATCCATAGAAGTATAATCATCGGGTCCTAAAATCACCCAGTCTTCATAGTCTCTCGTATCTTTCGGTACTACTATATGCTTCCATTTTGGTTTAGTTTCTTGTCTCTCTTTTATTGTTCCAGCAGAGTTATTTACAATAACAGGGGTTGCCCATGTCTTGTAAAAAGGGACACGCAGTTTAAACCTATGTTGGCTTGCATCACAAGCACTTATGCGTAATGGAAAATCACTCCCCCATAACTCTATATCAGCTGGGACAAAATATTCCTCTATAAAATGTTCACCAAAGACAGATTGATCTATCCATTCTTTTATAGAGGTCCAGTTCGGCTCACCTGATATTTTTATAGCTTCCTTCCCTGCAGAAGATAGACCCAAGTCCTCTTGCCATATTCCAAGCCCCATTATTGCCACATCATTTATCTGCTTTGCAAATTTGTATTGATCGATCCTATCTGCCTTCTTCAAACCCTCAACTATATGCCTAAGATAAGAAAAATACAATTCCCGAGGATCTTCTTTCATTAGTAGAATCCTAGCTTGCTGAAGTATATCTTTTTCTTCATCTAATAGTCTCGCTGTTACCAAATAATCAGCTGTTCTTATAACAGTTGGGTCAACACGCATCTCAGCCTCAAGCCGAGATAAAGTTTCTTCAAAAGAAAGAGGCCTTTCTTCTTGATTGGTCATCTTTTCCATACCTCTTTTACCTCTTTAAAAATATCTGGTGCAACTCCACCGGGTCTTGTTTTTCTTTCAGAGCGGATCTTTATTGGAATTGCATGTTTGATGGTTTCATAGGTACCAGAAAGTATGCAGGTTCCTCTTGGCATCTTAGGTAATCTTTGAAGCATCTCTTCGGTTGCATCGGCTTTTATACCTTGAAGTGCCTGTAATTGATCTGGCTCTAAGGCAAAGATGAATCTTGTGTTGCACTGACGAATCGTTTTTTTATCAATATCTACAGGGCTTTGTGTTACAAGAACCATACAAATTCCATAATGTCTTCCGATACGAACATTCTCTCTTATGACCTGTTTGCATGCAGTATCCTCCCCTTCTGGCACAAGAAGATGAGCTTCGTCAAGAACAACCATATAAGGCGGGATTTCTTTTTTTAATCTTAAATACTGTAACTCACGTAAGGTTGCACCGACTACCAACTGGAGTTGGCTCAAATCAAGCCTTCCACAATCTATATTTACAACAGGGAAACTACTTATTAAGTCAACCCAGTTTGTCCTTTCCCCTATGAAATCGTGCCTTTGAATAGAAGATTGTGTCCTCATTAGTGCTAAACGGAGACTGCTTTCTTTTACTTCAAGGGTAGGTGCATCAAACTCCATTCTTCCCAATAAATCCTCGAGACCAAATTCGCTTCTTCTATTCTCTCTAATTTCTCTCTTCAAAGCCAAAAATGAGAAAGCAAGTAGCTCATACCCTACTGTGCCCCGTAAGGTAGGGACCAAATCGAGGACTTCGCTTTCTATTAAGGAAGAAAGTCGCACAGTGTAATCCATACCGGGT
>CBFGJQ010000312.1:0-2151 GCA_965649095.1 Caldifarciminota bacterium
TGTGGCTCGCTACCTTGCTCGCCCTGTCTCATACAGTTCGTTACCTCCCTAATATCCAGGGTTTGCTATTTGGGCGGGTGCTAACCTTTCCCAAAGCCAGACTTTCACTGGCTGGACAGACTGAACTTCTTGGCGACACCCCTGAAATCCCCTTTGCAAAAGACTTGCTATAATGTAAAAAAAAAGGCTAAAGATGGCTCAATATGGCAAAAAGGCGAAGAGGATAAAAAATGGCTGTTTTCTTTCACTTCTTGAGCCAGTTTGAGCCCTTTTACCCTTATATTTGGATAAATAAGTGGTGCCACTCCTAAATCAAACAACATTGATCCAGCCTATGATGGTGTTTTAAAATCACCTGATGTTTCAGACGATAATGGAATAGTGGCGATGAGAAAGAATCAATTTTATTCGGGTAAAATTTTATTTTGATGAAAGAAGTTTACAAATTTTTAAGAAGAACCTTTACAATCCTCTCCCCGGCCCTTCCATCCCAGTATTTCGGCCTTTTCAATCTCTTCCTCTTCAATCCCTTTTTGATAATTCTAAGGGCCTCCTCTTCAATCCTCTTTGGATCTGTTCCGACAAGTCTATTTGTCCCCTCTCTGATTGTTATCGGTCTTTCCGTATTGTCCCGCAATGTTAAACAGGGAATGCCCAAAATTGTCGTCTCTTCCTGAATACCCCCTGAGTCAGTAAGGACAATGGATGCCCTTTCTAAAAGGGATAAAAAGTCAAGATAACCGAGGGGTTCAATAATCCTTATACCCTTTTTATGTTTCTCGTTGTAGTATAAAAAATTGAGTTGACCCAGCTGTTTCTGCGTGCGGGGATGAACTGGAAATATAATCGGTATAGAACTTGAGATTCTGCTGATTGCACCCATAATCCTCTGAAGGGTATTCAGGTCATCCACATTGGAAGGCCGATGGAGGGTTAGAATACCAAATTTTACACCAATCAAACCCAATTGCGCCTTTATCTCTGATTTACGGGCAAGCGCAAGATGCCTTAATAGTGAATCAATCATTGTATTACCAACGAAGAATATCTTCTCTGGAGCAATCCCCTCTCTTAATAGATTCTTATTCGCATCCAGGCAGGTTGTAAAGAGAAAATCAGAAATCTGGTCGGTCAACAGGCGATTAATCTCCTCCGGCATACTGCGGTCAAAACTGCGCAATCCAGCCTCAATATGACCAACCTTGATTCCCATCTTTACCGCGGTCAGGGCACAGGCAACCGTAGAATTTACATCACCCACAACAAGGAGAAGTTCTGGCTTTTCGTTTATCAGGACCGGTTCAAACCTTTCCATTATGCAGGCAGTCTGCACTGCATGACTTGCCGAGCCGACACCAAGATAGACATCGGGTTTGGGAAGACCAAGGTCGCGAAAGAAGAATGCCGACATCTGACTGTCATAATGCTGACCGGTATGGACAATGATTGGCTTAAAATTCTTGTATTTCAAAAGTTCAAAATAGACCGGGGCTATCTTCATAAAGTTCGGACGGGCACCGCCCACGAGGATTATCTTCTTTCTTCTTTTCTTAAGAAAATTCTTCATCCTTTTAATCAGATGCCTATTATATACCAATCTAAAAAAAAATCAACCAGTGCCATTTCTGACTACCCACCGTTATATACCCGCCGCATGTTTTATTAAACAGTTAATCAATTAAACAATTAAATAATTAATTAAGTATTTAATTGACATTTAGGATTTTTTGATTATAATAATATTATGATGAGAATGAAGATGCATGAAACATACTATCGGGCGTCAAGGGTATGCAGGGTGCTTGGTAATCCAACTGCCTATCAAATAATTAAAAATCTTCAGGGAAGACGGAAGACGCCATATCAACTTGCTGAGGAGATAGGAATTTCATTACCACTTGTATCAGTGACTCTAAGGACATTAAGAAATATTGATGTCGTCCGATACGAAACCAGAGGCAAAGAGAAGGTTTACTGGATTAAAGATGTGATTATTCATGAGGTCTGTAATTTACTTGAGAAATTTGTTGGCAGGATGCGACACAAAAACTGGTAAGGGCGCATAAAAACAAAAAAGCATTATTTAATAGTCTTTACATCTATGATTAAAAGTAATGTTGAATTTTTTTATTCGCAAATTGTGATGTCATG
>CBFGJQ010000313.1:0-2146 GCA_965649095.1 Caldifarciminota bacterium
TGAGGGTTATCAAACCCCTCAAACCGATTTCCCTTCATCTGTGCAAAAAGCACAGATGACATAATCATGGCCAATGCAATGATGGTTTTGTATCGTTGATTAGCCATTTTGACCTCCTTTGGGGTCTAAAGACCCCTTGCTGAATTACGCGGATAGAACCGCGGATTTAATGAATGCCAATGCCAAAGGTCAGAGCAGAATAACTCATCAGGTCGTCGGTGAGCATTATATGGAACCTCATACCCGCAGTGAGTGAAAGATTGTCCGTTAGATAGTATTTCAGTCCCCAGGAGATGGGCATCTCTAACTCATAGGCATCCCAGCCCCGCCAGCTTGCATGGAATACTGTGTAGCCAATCCCAATTCCCGTATATTCAAACAGTTTTACAGGCATCACCTTTGCGAGTAAACCTTCACTATCAAACCAGAGATTGAAGGATATATTCAGCAACTGCTTGTCCTCAAAATTCAGGTATAGAGAGGGGGCAAGGCTTATAAAACTACCTCCGGTCTTTGTATAACAGAAACCAAGCCACGGTTCCCATTGCAGATTGTTTGCCCCTCTGAATTTCGCCGCCTCAAATTTTTGCACCCCAACACCCGGTGTAATACGCGGGGTTATTACCTCCGGAGGTGGAACAGGATACGGATAACAGGGATAATATGGCGCAGCGGGGGCAGGTGTTATTCCGGGGACAGGAGTAGGCACCATCGCTTGTTCAACGAGGGCGCGATTGGGCAGGGTATGGGGATATTGGGTGAGTCTCTTTTCACCAAGTGCAAGCAAAAGGTCGGGAGGAATCGTATCAATCGCAACACCGGAGATATAATCACTCCAGAGAATATCTCCGGTTTTGGCATTTATAATCCGCACCCCAAGATGGGTCTCAGCACGGCGCTGTAGCATCCGTTGCATAATTGCTCCACCACCAAAGATACAACAACCACCAGCCTTACCAGCAAAGATACAACAACCACCAGCCTTACCAGCCTCAACCGCAATCGGTTTAATGCTCTTTATCCCACAATCCAGGACTCGATAGGCAACGATTTTTGTTGCCCTTTGAATTGGTGATTCGGCAAGCATATTAAGATTCCAAAGGGTGTCAATTACCCAGGTGTATCTATAGCCGGTCTCAGCATAAAGACGCTTTAACATCTCCGGGTCGCGCTCAACCGTGCTGATATTTTTGTTTGCAAATTTTTCATACAGGTTATCTTCAATGAGATAGTTTACCGGTGAATCAAGTGCCTTGCCAAACTCAAGACTCCAGATGGCAACCGTGTCATTTGCGGAAAAATAGTTCATCGGGATGTTCACATTCCTGACTGATGCCCCAATGGCTTCATTATGAGTAGGATAAGATGGTTTTCTTATCTGTTTTAACACGGGCTGAGTGCAGGAAACAATAATAAAAGTTATAAGGACTAATAATTTAAGGTTCTTCATTTTTCACCTCACCTTACATTGGGCATTGCATTGTCATAAAATATAAGGGACGGTGGTTCAAGTTCTCCTATAAAACTCGGTGGAATCTGGTCCTCAACCTTACCTTCAACCCTGCCCAGCCATAAAATATTCCCTTTCTTTGCATCCTCAAGCCTGATATGGAGGATAGCAGATGCCCGGCGAATTAATGCACCACCTGCTGAAGGCACAAATTCAATACCACAGTCTAACACCCGATAGGTAATTATCTTGGAGGCAGTCGCAAGATTGGTATTGGGCAGTGAACTACCGCTCTCCAGCAATAGGGCGGGCAGAAGTTTTGTATTTCGTTCCACAGGGATTGCCCCTTTTTCTGAGATTTTCTTTATCAGACGGTCTTCAATAAGATAATTTGTCGGATAGTCTTTGGACTTTTCAGTTTCAATGCTTACCAGGGCGACCCGCTCACCTGCCCTTAAAAGATTCCAGGGAATTTCAATCTTCTCTATCGCCTTGATTATTGCCTCGGTATTGGTTGAAACCGTTACGGGTTTTTTGGTAACCGCCGGGGCACAGGCGAGGAAGATTAGAACTGCAACTGATATTGCCAAAAATACCTTCATATTACACCTCTCTTTTTGGGGCTTTGGCGAATTTATTCGCCAAAGCCCCCTTTTTTTTCATCTCATCGTCTCAAGAACCTCGGCTGCCTCTTCA
>CBFGJQ010000314.1:0-2134 GCA_965649095.1 Caldifarciminota bacterium
GAATTTATATTTTAGTCCATAATAATTGAAAATATCCTTTACTTTAATATTGTCCCGCCGGTAGATATAAGGGACGATTAACTCAACACTGCAATTATTTGCTGCAAAACCATCAGCAAATTGGATTACTATATTGGAATAGTTCTTCGCCCGGAGAACATCAATATGAGATAGTAACTCAATTTTCATAAACTCCCTTAACTACATGCCTTTGCATAAATGTATCTTCTTATTATTGCGGATGTATTTGTTACAACTTTAATTTTATAGTGATACTTGGATAGTAATTTTGTAATTTCTCTTATGGAAACTATATCTTCGTGCACCTCAATTATAAATCTTTTTATCAAATTTCTACCCATGGCATTAGTTGCACCCAGCAAGGCATTTAGTTCGGCACCTTCTATATCCAATTTAACCAGGTCCAAATTTGTAATTTTTTCTTTTTCAACTAATTCATCTATGGAGTAGCACTTAGTAGCGATAACGTCATACCCCTGCGCAAAACGCTGAACATGGTTTTCAAAAACACTTGATACCGAAGAAAAATCTCTTGGCAAATAAAGAATCACCGCCTTATCGTCTTTTCCAAGCGCAGCTTTTATAACCTTTACATTGGAATATAGCATATTGCCAAACTTTTCCCATAAGAGTGAACACATATTAGGATTAGGTTCTACTGCTAAAATTCTGCCCTTCTGGCGGCCAACCAGATGTGCACAGAGCTCGGTATATAATCCTTTATAGGCCCCTGCATCTAATATTACCCACCCTTCCTTAGGAACAAAATCTGCATAGAAAAAGAAACTAACAAAGATATCGTAAATCCATTTAACATCGTATTTTCCACTTAATAAAAGGTAAACCGGCTTTAATGATGCGGGTAAATAATGTATGCCTTTGTTTTCTGATATGTTTGGTATAGGCACATATTTATGAAACTTTTTTAAAATTACAGCGCCCAAAAATCGTGGGTCGATTCTATTTTTAAAACAACCTATGCATTCATTTGCGACACACCAAATTTTTTTAACCATCAACTTCATTCTGTTTAACAGTCGCTTCATCGTGCAATAACCGTTCTCCACTTTTGATTGAAATAACCCGTTAGAGACTTCCTGTCGGTGTTATCAATTATTATAAAATAACCCAGAATTAGATAGATGATATAACTTATTATACAAACGCAAATAAGGATTGGTAAATCGGTGACAAATGGTTTTAAAAGTAATATCACAAAAACCAAAAAAATTCCTATAATAATTGATCTTAAAAAGACATATCTTATTAACTCATAAATGCCAACACCCAATCTTTTAGCAACAAAAATTATTAGCACACACGCCCCCAGACAGTTGGTGAGCCCAAAGGAAATCGCCGCCCCATTTATTCCCAAGCGGGGAATGAGTATAAGGCATAGCCCGAGATGAATAATCACCTGAATGATATAGGTTACAGCAGGTATGTCAGGTCTATCAATCCCCTGGGCAGAAACGGATGATAGCCATCCCAGAGTGGAAAAGAAAAACGAAAGAGTTAAAACCTGAAGTGTAAGTGTGGACTTTCGAGCGAAATCGTTCCCGAGCCAGAAGGAAAGTAGTACGGTCGCATAAACTATAACAATAAGGCATAAAGGGAGTATCCCCATTGTAATAAATCTAAGAGCACGAACAAATAACTCCTTTATTTTATGTCCTTCCTCCTTAACACCCAATTCACTAATTGCCGGCAGGATAATAGGTATAATGTTACTGGGAATTAATCCAATTCTCTGACTGATACTATGGGGGACGGCGTAATATGTTAAATTAGCAATCGGCAGGAAAACACTGATAACGAATTTATCCAGATGTATTACGAGTGCCTGCATCAATTGACGGACACTTACCCAGCCGCCAAATTTAAGAAACCTCAAAAATAGATTCCAGTGGAAACTCGGTCTCAGTGGAATTCCAAATAATAATTTCTTGACTATAAACAGATGAATAAAAATACTCAATATGCTTATCAGCACATTCATAATAACAATCTCTTTAAGTGCATAACCAAAAAACAATAGTAAAACCGTTAATAATATCTGTAAACTCCCGACAAAAATATTGACTTTATTGACAATATCAAATCGTTGAAGCGC
>CBFGJQ010000315.1:0-2089 GCA_965649095.1 Caldifarciminota bacterium
TTTCATCCACTAATTTACGGAGCAGACGACCTGTGATGTCATAGATTTTTAATGAGATTTTTTGATTCCCAGCTACTATCTGCCATCTGATATTCAATTTTTTAGTAAATGGATTGGGATAGCCTCTTAAATTTGTAGCGATAATTTTTACACTACTTTGTTTTTCATTAACTCCCGGTTCTTGACTCAATCTTATAAGATATATATCTGCTAATCCTGCCCCATAAGACTCTGTATAACCTATTATTAGATGACCACCATCCATAGTCGGAGAAATTCTCCTTCCGTAATCAAGATTTCCTCCCCCATATCTCTGCGACCATAACAAATTTCCGTTCTTGTCTATCTTCAGAAAATAGACATCCCCAGAATCTGCACCATCGGAACGCGTCCAGCCTACTACTAAGTAATTAGTATCCGGCGTTTCGTAGATATGCTGTCCATAATCAGAGGCATTACCACCGTAGGCTTGAGCCCAGAGTGAATCGCCATTTTCATTGACCTTTAACAGATAGACATCTTCCTCGCCGGAACCATATTCACCTACATAACCTACTATTATATAGTTACTATCTAAGCTCGGGTAGATATAAGCACACTGCCTTGTCGGAATACCTCCATATCTCCGCGACCAAATTGTATCACCGTCTGGGGTCATCTTGATGAGACATATATCTCCATATTCATCACCAACATCAATAAGGTAATTTCCATCAAATGTATTGCAGGCTACACCCGGTATCTGGCTCCCAGCCCTCACAAATCTCCATGTCCATAATGTATCACCACCTCCATTGATTTTTAAAATGTAGGCGTCTTCGTTCCCACTACCCAAAGTACCTATCGCAGCACATATCAAATAGCAGCTGTCAAGGGTTGGGCAGATATAGAAACCATAAGTTGGCTCACTACTGAAATATGTCCGCACCAATAGTGAATCGCCATTTTCATTTATCTTGAAAAGACCCACTGATTCATTGCCCGAACCTAATAGTCCTCTATATCCTACAATATAATATTCCCCGGTATTGCCTTTACAGGATGAAAATGGAAACTCATTGTCACTTGTGCCGTATGTCTTTGTCCAGATTGTATCGCCTAAGGAATTGGTTCCTATAAGATATACATCATAATATCCCGCGCCGAATGAAGCAGTAGACCCAATTATTAGCAGGTCTTCATTACTCAACTCATAGGCATCTAAACCATAGTCCCATAGTCCTCCACCGTAGGTTTTTGTCCAGAGGGTGTCAGGTTGGGAAAAGAGCAGGCTGGGTAGAATAAGTAGTATTGCAACCGATTGTATATTACTCATATTACTCTCCTTTTTTAATGGCAGCCGCCTCTCGGGGAAATTCACGAACCTCAGGAGGCGGCTATCTAACTTATTTTATTAAGATAACTCTCTGGGTTGCGATGAATTCATCTGCTTGAAGTCTCACAAAGTAAACCCCGCTACCGAGGTCAGTATTAGTATCATCTTTGCCATCCCAGCCAATACTCATGAAGCCAGCGTTTTGATGTTCATCAACAAGATGTCGCACCAGCCTTCCGGTAACATCATAGATTTGCAGGGTTACATTTTAACATTAGATCCATTCTGGGTCTTGTCATTATTCATTTGGTTCCGAAGCCATCAAATTAAGTAAACCCATTGTTTCGGGATCGTGAACATCCATAGCAACAGAAGGCCACCAGCCATAAAATGAACCATTAGAATCACGGACAGCTATACTAAATCCAATTTTATTACCACAGGAGGTATTTATTCCCCAATCTTCTTTAGCATTTAAAGGAATAGCAATTTCATAGTGCAGATTGCCATCCCTTTGACCTATATTTGCCTGGACATCGGGAATAGAATCCACCTCAATCTCAGGAAGTTTTGTTAAACCAAACAGGGAAGAGAAAAACATTAAAACTATTGAAACTTTCCCAGCGCAACCGGCACGATGTCCCTTTCTGAATATTGCACGCCACTCTTTGATTAAAGAATCTGAAATACCTCCCAGAAGACTTTTGGACCCTCTTTCGTATATCCCAAGAGGAACTCACTTTCATTGAATGGGGGAGCGGAAGGGTATCTTTT
>CBFGJQ010000316.1:0-2067 GCA_965649095.1 Caldifarciminota bacterium
GAAGCGGTTTTACACCATTAACCCTCACCCTCCCCTCTCCCTTACAAAGGGAGAGGATATAGAGCTTGCCCTGAATCCTGACCTGTCGTCAGGACAGGTTCATTTCAGGGTGAGGGTTCCCTTGATTAGTATGAATAATGCAGGTTAGGTATTATTATAATTTTCCATAAAGGAGTCATTAAACCTGGTCAGGAACAAAAGTACTTAAGAAATTTTGGAGGTAAAATGAGACCCATTCCTTTTAGTGTAGTTGAGAGGACCTATAATGAGATGTCAAGGTTTGGCTTTGATAAAATAAAAAGAGTGATCAATAAGATGGGCAAAGAGCAGCCTTATCTCCTTACTTATCTCCTTGCAACCGGCGACCGAGAGTTTAATCAAGCAGAAAGGGAGCTATTTGTATATTTGGGTGTTGGCATATGGTGCACAATGACTTATGGAGATAAACCATTGCCAATGGTGCTCCCTGTCCTCATTGATGAAATAGAGAAAGATAACTTGAAGATGCTCGATTCTTTAGAAAAAATGGATGAGGAAGCATTTGTAAAATATGTGGAAAAGATAATAGAAAATTATCCACAACCCGAACTTCTATTCTATGTAGTTAACGCCCTGATTGAAGAACAAGAAATAGAAATTGGCCCCGATAAGATAGGTGTAATGTTTGTCTACTTAAAAATCGTGATGGATGCGTTTCAAAAGGCATCTGAGATGAATTCGGTTAATAAATATGATGAACATAGTGAAGAATAAATGATATAATCAGGCGGAATGTTGATATGAACGAGTTACATTAAATTCCGGACCAGGCAAAACACAAATAAATATAGCGATGGCTCTGCTTAATAATCCTCTCCCTTGAGGGAGGGGATAAAGAACTTGCCTTGAATTCATTTCAGGGTGATGGTGAAAGGAGGTTACAATGCCTGCTCGACAAAAGAAATTTGAAAAGGTGTACCAATTTAAAATTGAGTTGCGCGGTATAAAGCCGCCAATCTGGCGACGGATACAAGTTCCGGAAACATATACTTTTTGGGAGCTGCATGTTGCCATTCAAGATGCTATGGGCTGGACGGATACCCATCTTCACGAATTTGAAGTAATTAACCCATTGGATGGAGAAACTTTGAGAATCGGGAGTCCAGATGAGGATTTTAAAGATGGGGTTATCCCGGATTGGAAGATGAGCATCGCAATCATCTTTTCAGAAAAGAATCCCAGGGCGCATTACATCTATGATTTTGGCGACACATGGGGACACGAGATAAAATTGGAAAAGATACTTCCCAGAGAGAAGGGCGTAGATTATCCGAGATGTATAGATGGAAGGAGGGCGTGCCCGCCTGAAGATTGTGGAGGTGTGTGGGGATATGAAAGATTCTTAACGATCATTCGAAATCCAAAACACGAGGAGTATGAAAAGATGAGGGAATGGGTTGGCGGGGAATTTGACCCGGAGCATTTTAATATGAAAGAGGTTAAATTCATTGACCCGGAAGAACATCGCAGAGAAGTGCTTGAATAAAAAGTGGACATTCTGGTCAATTATAATTGACCAAATTTGGATAATAACTATTGATAAAAAATTTAGTTTATATATACTTACACTATGAGGAGCGAATTTCTATTTCATAATCTTTTTAAAAAGGGGATGGGACAATTTTTGGAAAATGACCCACATTTAGGTAGTCTCAAAGGCTTAAAGTATGTCCATCACCCTTCACTTGAGTATGAGATAAATCTTGATGTGCCGGGAATTTATATTTTAACAGGCGGAAGGCAGGTTGGCAAATCAACATTATTAAAATTATTGATAAAGAATTTATTGCTGGAGAAAAAAGTATCACCAGAGAAGATTTATTATATACCCTGTGACCTGCTGGAACGGTATCAAGACCTTGTTTTGGTTATGCAGGAAATTTTTGATGAAATTGATACAAGACACCGTTTTTATATATTTTTAGATGAGATTACCTATGTTAAGGAATGGGATAGGGCAGTTAAACACTTTGCCGATTTAGGGTTTTTCAATCAAGGGAGTGTTTTGATAACCGGCTCAGATTCGGT
>CBFGJQ010000317.1:0-2066 GCA_965649095.1 Caldifarciminota bacterium
CACTTTTGCATATCACTCCTTTAGTAGATAAGAGACCTCTAAGACGAGATTGATGAGAATGTCCATCCTTGCTTTCAACTCATCATCGCTTACAAACTTTGTAAATTCCTCTCCTCTTCCGACAACATCCGATACCAGAAGGAATGAGGCAGTTTCAAGACCACTCCGATTGGCAAGATAGTAAATCAGACTCGTCTCCATCTCTACCGCAAGGATTCCCTTCTTTCTAAGTTTCGGGACATATTCCGGGTCCGGATTATAGAAGACATCAACGCTGGCTATGCCACCGAAGATCAATTTTAAACCCATTTTCCGGCTTACCTCATCGGCAGTCTTTAGGATTTCAAATGTGGAGTATGGTGCCAAAGGTTCACCATTTAAATAGGAACGGGTCGTTCCATCATAAGGGGCAGCGGTAATTGCCGCAATGAGGTCAAGGGCATTTATACTTTCCGCAATGCCACCGCAGGTCCCAATACGAATTATTCGCTTTACACCGAGTTGTATCAACTCCTCAACGACAATTGCGGCGGAAGGACAGCCCATACCGGTTGTCTGGACAGATATTCTCTTTCCCTTAAAAAATCCAGTATATCCTAATAAAAGGCGGTTTCTATTTACTTCTCTGGAATCTTGTAGCATCTGGTTTATCCTTTCCGCCCTTGAAGGGTCGCCTACGACCAGAACGGTCTCGGCATAATCTCCTTTATTTGCCCTCAGATGAATTGGCATTTAACCTCCTCGGATATATCAAATAAAAGGGTAAATAAGCCTTTTATCCCCTTATGCATTACCATAAGTCCTTATCAGAGAACAACAATCGGTAATTGAAACGGTGGAAAGGCATTTAACCAATTACCCTACTTTGAATTCATTACCGTAGTATCAAGGACCACTGCAAGGAGTGAGTCACGCACCCGCGCAAATTCCATCAGATATTCTTTCTTCACTGATGGTGCCCGCGGGAGTTTTACGGTCAATGGATTGATCGGGACACCATCCTTATGCAATTCAAAATGCAAATGGGGTCCGGTAGATAGTCCCGTAGAGCCAACATAACCGATCAGTTCACCCATCTTCACATGTTTTCCCGGGTATAATCCACGGGCAAATCTTGAGAGGTGTCCATATCTTGTCTTAAAGTTGTTTTTATGTCTTATTTCTACGAGATTCCCATAGCCACCTTTCCATCCTTTAAAGGTAACAATTCCATCGCCAATTGAAGAGACCGGTGTGCCGATGGGAGCTGTATAGTCAAGCCCATGGTGGGGGCGCCAGATCTTCAGGATGGGATGGAATCTCCGCTTGGAAAAATAAGAGCTTATATGGGAATATCTCAGAGGAGACCTCAGGAGTGACTTTCTTAAAGACTCCCCCTTTTTATTGTAAAAATCATCATAACCAGTTGGGTCCTTGTAGTATATACCGTAGTAATCTTCAAATATTGATTTATAACGAACAAAGCTAATGTTCCGGTAGCCAATAAATTGAGAATCGACAAACCATTTTTCCCCAAGCACATAAAAGGAGTCGCCTTCCTGAGTATCGGTTGCAAAGTCTATCTCCCAGGCAAATATATCAGCAAACTTATAGACCAATTCGGGAGTTTCGCCGATTTTGAGCATGGTTTCATAGAGCGTTGATTGGATACTCCCTGCAATTACGCAAAACTTCTTTTCAATATATGGATATTTCATTGATAGAACAAATTTAGAATCTTCATTTGAGATATAATAGACAATCGTTGGTTTTTGGTAGTAAGTAAGCCTTTCAAAATTATCGTCTCTTTTGAGGATTATTATTGAATCACCGGGGAGGCACCTGTGAAATGGAAAATCAAATTTATGTAAAAAATCTATCATTGAATTTGCAAGTTTTTGGTCTTTGAGCATATTATTAAGGGCTTTTTCAATTGTCTCTCCTTTTTTCAGAACCTGTTTTATTTCGGTATATACTGGTTCCTTCTTTTGTTCAATTGGTGTTTTTTTCTTGCAGGTAAGAGCGCATACCAATATAATTAGCAAGAATATATAAAATTTCCTTAAATTAGGTAGCCTTTTCATCTA
>CBFGJQ010000318.1:0-2053 GCA_965649095.1 Caldifarciminota bacterium
CCCAACCCTGTCTTCTTAGAATTTCCAATTTATCCTGCATCTCTTCCGATGATAGTTCTTTTTTGTGCAACAATCCCAGTGCCTGCTCAAAGAAATTTAAGGTCTCTTTTAAGGCGTATAAATGATATGTCTTGTCGGCCGCTGCTTTCAGATAATAAACACCCTTTCTCTCTTCGTTTGAGCGGGCAAAATGGTAGGCGATTCTTTCTAAGTTTTCAAAGATTTTTTCTTCGGGAACCTTTTCCAATTCATTGCCAATTATCGTATGGAGTTCCTTTCTTCTTGTCTTGAGGAGAGAGCCATAAATGACCTCATAGGCAGTTGGTGATGTGAATTCATAGAGATTTGTCAGAGGGTCGGAGGTGATAACACCCTCAAAGTGTTCTAACCTTTCAAGGTCTTCCCCCAGGTTCTTTGGTGATATCTTGAGGATTGTTGCAAGCAGATTCGGTTCAAAGACTTTACCAATCACAGAGGCAAATTGCAAGGTCCTCTTGTCAATCTCGCTCATTCGGTCAATCTGGTCCAATATCACTGATGATATAGACTCGGCAATTTCTATCTTTTTAAACATTTCGGTAGGGACAATACCTTCTTTTGTCCTCCTAATACCATTCTTTTTTAACAGGAGTTTAATGATTTCGGAAATGAACAGAGGATTTCCATTAGACTTTTCATATATTACATTGCTAATATCTATTGGAATCTGTTCTTCTTCAAGTATAGATTGTGTAAAGGTTATTGTCTCTTCTTTTGTGAAATTCTTTAAGAAAATATTCTCACAGTCTTCCATACCCAGCCAGGGGAAGACATAGTCAGGTCGGTATTCAAAAAGAAATTGGACAGGGGTATCTTTTAATTCCTTTAATAAATAGTCAAAGAGTTCAACACTTGTTGGGTCTGCCCACTGGAGGTCCTCAACTCTGATAAATAGAGGTCCCTTTCCCGCCTCAGACCTGATAATTGTTTTTATTGCATTAAAGATTCTTTTCTTTAACTCTTCTGGTGGTAGGGACTGCAGTTCCGGGAAGTTGATACCATAGAGAACCCCGATATAGGGAAGTATTTCATCAAGCGCCAGACCAAGATTTTTTAATTTCAGGCTAATTTTTAGTCTCATTTCTTGTTCTGTAGCATCCTTTTTCAACTGAAAGTAATTCTTAAAGATTCCAATAGTCACACCATAAGGCATATTTATCTCGTAAGGCATACATCGCACACTAAGGGTAGTAAAATTATCTTGCTGGGCAATGAGTTCGGATTCAATACCGAGTCTCGTCTTTCCTGAACCCGGTTCACCAACGATTCCCAGAACCTTTAACTTATTCGTCTTTGCTTGATTTAAGGAGTCTTTTATCGTCTTTATCTCTTTTGCTCTCCCGATAAGTTTAATCTTGGTTATCTCTGGAATGTAGTAGTGCTCCCTAATACCTTTGACAAGATAGTTTACTACTGGCTTTCGCTTTCCCTTTACCTTTACCGAGGGTCTCTTTTCCACATCAACAATGTCTGCAATTTTCTCATAGGTAAAGTTACTGATAATGATTTCTCCAGGTCCAGAAACACCTTCCAATCTTGCCGCAAGGTTGACTGTATCACCAATAACGGTATATTCCATCCTTTCTTCGGAGCCAACATTTAAGGCAACAACAGGTCCACTATTTATCCCCACACTCATTGATAGGGGAGAGGCAAATCTCCTCTCGGTGTTGAATCTTTCCATCTCTTCTTGCATCTCCAATGCCGCTCGTACCGCCCTCTCCGGGTCATCATGATGGGCAACCGGTGCTCCAAAAAGAACCATTAAGGCATCGCCCAGAAATTTATCTACGCTTCCTTCATATTTATGAACAATCTTCACCATTCGGGTAAAGAAGTCATTTATGATATTGGCAATCTCCTCAGCATCCATCGTTTCGGACAATGCGGTAAAACCTGATAAGTCAGCAAATAAGACCGTTACATTTCTCCTTTCACCCTCAACCCTCTCTGCCTTTGGGTTGAGTCTAATCTTTTCTACAACTCGTGCCGGCAGATACCGCTCATAGGCGCT
>CBFGJQ010000319.1:0-2051 GCA_965649095.1 Caldifarciminota bacterium
TATCTTGTCCCTTTTCTTTATTATAATGAAAAATTTCATTATCAGGTAATAGGAATTTTTGAAATTCCTATTACCTGAACATACATCAAGGGGATTCTCCCCCTGTATCTCCCTTTTCAAAAGGAGGAATAAGAGGGGGATTTATTATCCGTTTTAATTGCATTTTGTTATCCATTGAATTTTGAGATAATAGGAATTTTGTGTTTGCATTTTGGGCATCTCTTATCACGGGGAAGGTTATATCTTGTAATCTCAAATCCATTCCTCGCAATTAAGACCTCACTGCATTCAGGGCAATAGGTATTTTCATAAGCATTGCCCGGAAAATTCCCAATATAGACATAATCAATGCCAGCCTTTTTGCCAATTTCCCGGGCTATCTTCAGGACCTCAAATTCAGTGGGAGGGGCATCAAACCTACAGGCAGGATAATAACCATTGACATGCCAGGGGGTCTCTCTCCCTAAGTCATTTCTTATTTTTTGGGCAATTTCTTTGAGGCATTCTTCATTATCATTGACGCCGGGGATAACAAGGGTGGTTAGTTCTATCCAGATACCATCTTCCTTTGCAATTTTAGCGTTTCTCCAAACTTTCTCTACATCTGCGCCACAGAATTTTTCCACCAAAGCCTTATTCCCTTTAATATCAATATTCATTGCATCCAATCCAGCATCAATTAACATCTTCAGGGCATCCAATGTCATATATCCGTTTGTGACATAGGTATTGTAGAAACCCTTCTTCTTTGCCAGTCTGAATACATCCAATGCATATTCAAATAGAAGCGTAGGCTCATTGAAAGAGATTGAGGTTCCCTGACAGGCCTTTTCTTCTACTAACTTAACAAATTCTTCGGGTGAAAGGAAATAGCCATCACCGATTTTATCCGGTCTTTTACTTATATCATAGTTCTGGCACCAGGGGCAGGTAAAGTTACAGGACCAGGTGCCAATTGTCAATGCCCTTGTTCCGGGATGGAAATGGAAGAATGGCTTCTTTTCTATCGGATTTGCCTGGATACCATAAGAATTGGGGGCGATTTCACCATAAACAAGTGTATATAACACTCCCTCAATGTTCTTTTTTGTCTTACAGAAGCCGGTCTTCCCATCTTCAATAACGCATCTTTTTTCACAGGTCAGACACAATGCCCTGCCATTTATCTTCTCCTGTAGTAATGCTCTACGAACCTTTGGATTTTTAAAACCTCCTGCCATTATATCCCTGTTAAACTAAATATTTCTGACAAGGGCAAGTTTTGAATACTACAATTTGGGTGTGAAGAAACAGGTAATAAACCACCCTTTTTCAACTCTTCTCAATCCTATCATTCCGCCCATCTGGAATTTCACTATCTCTTTATCCGGATTATTGATGAGAAGCAGGGAGACGAGTTTGCTCAGATGGGGCAGATGCCCAACAATCATTATGCTTTTCTCGGACTTTTCAATCAATTCCTTTGCGATAGATGGGTCATCAAGGGGTCCAATTCCCTTTATCCCTTCTATTTCTTTTATTTTTAATTGCCTTGCGAAGATTTCTGCGGTCTCTTTTGCCCTTGTCTTTCCTGAATGGTAGACCTTTTCTACCTTCAATCCTCTCTCTGCAACAAGTTCTGCAACAGTTGTGACATCTTCTTTACCCTTATCCGTCAATGGCCGCTTTGGGTCTTCTTCTTCCGATTTTGCCTCACCATGCTGGACTAAAAATATCTCCATTTTTGCCTCCTTTTAATATTATAATTAACAGAGATTTTAATTTCAAGGGCAATTTTTCTATTGATTTTTAAGATAAATTGTGGTGCCTGCGGAGAGTTGCCGATTTAATGCTGAACGAAGATATTACCCCGCAAAATATTGATGACCTGTTAAAATATAAAGGGGAATTGCACCTTGATGATAACTTTGTAAGGGTATTGAAGATGTATAAAAAGGTTTTTAAGAAATGGGAAAGGAAATATTGAGTAGAGAACAAAGACCCTTTCTTAATGAATATGGTAATCACAGTATAAAAGGACATTTTTACTTGATGGGTGGCTCGGCATTATC
>CBFGJQ010000320.1:0-11234 GCA_965649095.1 Caldifarciminota bacterium
CCTCTCCCTTTTCAAGGGAGAGGGGAGGGTGAGGGTTGGGGTTTCAGGGGCTTTAGCCCCTGATGATATGTTCAGGTAATAGGAATTTCAAAAATTCCTATTACCTGATAATGAAATTTTTCATTATAATAAAGAAAAGGCACAAGATATTCAGGAAAGGCGATGTGAATAAGGCTTCTGCTCCAGGAATAGTTTTGCTGTATAGCGGGGGTTTTCAGGGGGTCTCCCCCTGAATATCTTGTGTGATAATCAGTTGCAATATCAGTGCTAATCAATGTTTTTGCACAGCCAAATACTGCCATCAGTGTGGCAAGCGAATTATCTCCCTGGTCTTCTCTGCTTCCGCCGAGATGAGACTACTAATATAATGAATTAACTCTCTCGTTTCACGCCTTCCTTCCTGAATCATCTGTTCAGTATCTTTATGCATCTCCTGGAGTATCTTTGCCAAGCGCTCATTTCCATCCTGAATTATCCTTTCCAAGCGCTCATTCCCATCCTGAATTATCCTTTCCAAGCGCTCATTTCCATCCTGAATTATCCTTTCCAAGCGCTCATCGCCCCTTTCAATCAATTCCTTTGCCCGTGCGTCTTCTCTTTCTATTAAACGGTCAGTCCTTTTACTCAAACTGATTGCAAATATTATTCCTGATGCCGCAAGCACAACACTCAAAAATCCCAATATTATTCCCAGTATCATTTCCATACCCTATTTTATACCGAATTCATTGAAAGTCAAGGGCTCGGTTTAAATCAAAAATAATCTTATTCGCCATGTTCTATGGCGAATTATTTAGTGAAATTCTATTTGCTCGGGAGTAAGTTTCCCGAAATCACCTGTCCGTATGAGATGCATCCATCATTTGCCGGCAATTTGTGATGGGTATAGACATTAAAACCATTTTCCTGTAGTATTTCAATCATTAGATTCAATAGATAGCGATTTTGAAAAACACCACCCGATAAAACTACCCTTTTTACACTATAAACCTTGCGCAATCTTTTTGCAATGGCAAGGGAGAATTGAACGATTGTATTGTGGAATTTCGCAGAGATGATGCCTTTATCCATTTTCTTTTTAATGTCTTCTAATATACCTTCAAGGATAGGCCGGATACGAATCATAAATTCATCGGATATCTCTGTAATACTATATGAATAAAAACTTTTTATTCCCTTTTTTGCTACATATTCAAGGTTTATTGCCGCCTCCGCCTCGTAGGTAATCTCCCTTGTAATTCCGAGCATTGCCGAGACGCAATCAAATAGCCTCCCCATACTTGATGTATAGGCAAGGTTGTAGTTCCGCTCAATCATCTTTTCTATTGCATTGGCTTCATCTAAAAAATCTTTCTTGAATTTAAGGCGTAAGCCTTTTATAAAATCGTCCGGGCTTACCCCCCCTCCGAATAGTTTATAGAGATAGGCAAGGGCAATCCGATAGGGTCTTCTTATACTCTCCTCACCACCGGGCAGGGGTAGATACTCAAGATGGGCAACCCTCTTCAGTTCTTTCATATCCCCGACGAAGAATTCACTACCCCATATCCTTCCATCAAGTCCAAATCCTGTGCCATCAAAGGCAATGCCGATTACTTTATCAAAAATCTCATTCTCACCAAGACAGGAGACGATATGGGCAATGTGATGCTGAACACCTTCAACCTTTAACCTTTCACCCTCAGCCATCTTGAGGGCAATCTTTGTGGATAGATAGTCCGGGTGCAGGTCATGGACAATCAACTCAGGCTCAATCTTGAACCATTTTTTATACTTCTCAATCATCTCATCAAAGAAATTAAGTGTCTCTAAATTATCCAGGTCACCAATGTGTGGTGAAATATAGGCATAAGTTTTATCGGCAAGGGTAAAGGTATTCTTTAAATACGGACCAACCGCAAGGGTAGGGCAGACATTAAGAGGCAATTTAATTGGGGCAGGCACATATCCCCTTGCGCGCCTGATGATTGAAAATCCCCGGTTCTTAAGATAAAATCCTACCGAATCATCACAGCGATTGATAATCTTGCGATTGTGGGTGAGGTAATAGGAGACCAATTTCTTTAATTTTTTCCTCACCTCTCGGTCGTCCTTCAGTAGTGGCTCATCGGCAATATTGGCACTGGTCATCACAAGGTAGGGGACTCCTGCCAGGAGGAGATAGTGGACCGGAGCGTAAGGAAGCATCACACCGAGATATGGATTATCGGGTGCTACCTCTTTGCAGACTGCACCATTTCTCTTTTTTAATAACATAATCGGGGCAACGGGCGATTTTAGAATCGCCAATTCCTCCCTTGAGGCAATTACAACCTTTTTGAGGTTAATATCCCTTGCCATTATAGCAAAAGGCTTCGTCGGTCGGTTTTTTAATATCCGCAATCTTTTTATTGCCCTCCCGTTTGTAGCATCACAGGCAATATGAAATCCACCAATCCCCTTGATGGCAATTATCTCCCCCTTTTTTAGCAGCTTTATAGCCTCCCCAATAGGATTTTTGGTTTTAATCTTCTTGCCATCAATGGAATGTAAAGAAAATTTTGGTCCGCACACAAAACAGCAGTCAGGCTGGGCGTGGAATCTACGGTTATGAACATCTTCAAATTCCTCTTTACAGGCCAGGCACATTCTAAATTCTTTCATTGATGTCTGTTTACGGTCATAGGGTGTATTATGAATTATTGAATATCTTGGACCACAATTTGTGCAATTGATAAAGGGGAATCTATACCTGCGGTCTTTAGGGTCAAAGAATTCCCTTAAGCAGTCCTTACAGGTCGCGATATCCGGGGCGAGCTGGGTAAAGCCCTTGGTGAGTTTGCTCTCTTTAATAACAAAATCTTTGTCTCTTTTAAGGGAGATGTTTCTGAATATAACCTCTTCAATTATTGATGCCTCCGGCCTCTGTGCGGAGAGTCTCTTTAAGAACTCCTTTAATCTCTCCCTGCCACCTTCAACCTCAATCTCAACGCCATAGGATGTATTGCGCACAAAGCCAGTTAGACTCAAGTTATGTGCCAGGCGATAGATAAAGGGTCTGAAGCCAACCCCTTGAACTATCCCCTTGATCTGGATATGAATTCTAAGCATTGAATTATTATATACCGCGACCCATTTTTATCAAGATGGACATCCGCCGGTCCATCCTTTCCCGAGGCTGATTAAACCGCTCATCTAAATCCCATCGCCACAAAACCGCCGTTTGTTGTTTTGATTATTAGGTAATAGGAATTTCAAAATGGAAAAAAGGACAAGATACATCAGGGATGGACATTAGTCAATGGATGGTGCAGAGTCTATTAGGAAAAGTTTATTTTGGGGGGTCAGGGGAACTCCCCTGATGTATCTTTATCTATTGACTTCTCTTTTAATTTTAATTATAATTGATTGTGGAAAGGAATTCGCAGACAATTACCCTGACTTCCTCAAGCCTTGGAAAACTGGAGAACTTGTTGGGTAATTTTTGCACCCAGACAAATACTACCTGGGCAATTTTAATCACCAGCTCTGGACACCTGATTGTTCAGCGCGGGTTCGTTCGCCCATTTGATGTCCTGACAATTGCTGCCCTGACGAGTAATATCTTTAACTCAACGATGGAATTGGCACGCCTTATTGGCGAAGAGAAATTCAGGGAGTTATTTCAGGAGGGCACCAGCTCAAGTATCTACTACATTTCTGTGGATGCCAATTATCTATTGGTCTCAATGTTTGATGACCGCACACTACCTGGAGTCGTAAAGGTCGCTTCCGAAGAATTTTCAAAGGCAGTGAAAAATATTATAAGCGA
The DNA here is from genome assembly GCA_965649095.1 of Caldifarciminota bacterium. Taxonomy (GTDB): domain Bacteria; phylum Hydrothermota; class Tepidihabitantia; order SM23-42; family JAOAFX01; genus JBDRWI01. Next base: position 3,791 of record CBFGJQ010000320.1, read on the forward strand.
GGGATTGAAATGAAAAATGTCAGTTTAGAAAATTTTTATGTTTACGATGGAAATCGTGTCGCATACCTTGCCGCCCAGAAGATTATTCAATTCCCTGGCGAAATCTTTAACCCATTTTATATATTTTCCAGTGGAAGTTTTGGGAAGACCCATCTCCTCTGGGCAATATACGAGGAGTTAAGAAAGAAAGGTGAAGTCTTTATCTTTACGGGCAAGGAATTTGAGAAATACCTTGCGGAGACCGATGTATTCAATATCTCGGTAATTGTTGATGATATCCATCTTATTGCGGAGAGATATCAGGACAAGTTATTAACAATGATTGATGTCCTTTTGTTAAATAACAAGCAGATGTGCTTCTCTGGAAATGTAGCACCCCGAGAATTAAAGAACTTCAATCAAAAAATTATCTCCCGACTGGAGGGGGGACTTGCCTGTGATATTCTACCCCCAAAAGAGATGCAACTTGTTGAGTTTATCAAGAAAAAGTCGGAAGAGAAGGGGGTGATTATACCGGATGAGATTGCCCTTGAACTCACTCACCTTTCAGTTGGTTCGTTAAGAACGGTTGAAGGAATGGTCAATCGCCTTGCCGCCTACGCCTCTTTGGGCAATATCTCCCTTGACCTGGGCAATATTCGTCTTATCCTCAAGGAATTCTATCCCAAAGGAATTTATAGCCCGGTCTCATCCCTGCTGGAAGAACTGAAAAAGAATGCGGATGAGGTCTTGACCGAAATTACCGAAGGGGTCGACCTCCGTAAGGAGTATAAAGAGAAGATTTATATCTGGGAGATGAAAGGATTTGATACATCAAGTCTGAGACCACTCCTGGAAGGGGATATTGAAACTCTGACTACTGCCTATAATGAATTTATCAAAAAGGTGGAGCGACTGATTGAACTACAAAAGGAGTTCGGTTCCCTTGACACCAGCCGGGCACCCGAAGAGGCAATAAGGGTAGAGACGATGCTCTTCTCACCGGATAAGATTCCTGAGATTGAAAGGCTAATTGACGAGATCAAATCGAAAGCGGTTGAGGTTAAATTGCCCCCAAAATTTGCCGAGTATCTGGTTGGTGAGTGTAATCGGACTGCCTATGATATTTACCACAAATCAATCATCCCGAACTTAGGGAAAAAGTTTAATCCCTTTGTTATCTTGGGGGAAAAGGGAACGGGCAAGACCTATCTCCTTGAGGCAATCAGTGACGACCTGAAGCGTCGTAATTACCGGATACTTTTCTATGACCTTGCCCGGGAGGCTGAACTCACTTTTGACGAGAATGCTGGATTTGACACTTTAATTCTTGATAACTTCTCAAGCATATTTTCTGCCGATGAAAAAATTCGCAGGGATTTCTTGGAATTGATAATGTCGTTCTTAAAGAAGGACAGGCCGGTCTTCATCGCATCCCGGCCCTTCTCAGATATCACCCTCTCGGATGACGAGCGATTAGTCTTTGAATTAGGCATTGAGGTCTTTCTTGGTCCCCCCAGTTCTGATATCATTGAAAAAATTTTGCAAAAACGGCTGCGCGAAGGAGAATTTGAAAAAACCCAGCGAGAGGGCATCCCAAGGTTTAATTCATTTTATGAACTTGATGAATATATAAATTCCCTTCTTGTGGAAGAATCCAAACCCGAACTTGCCGGTGAGGTCGTCCATCTTGGGTTGCCAGGGGAAGAAGGACTTCCCTTGGCACCCGTTGAGCCGGAGTTAACCGAGGCATCTATAACGGAAAAGCCGGCCGGGGGAGAAGAGATACCGCCTCCTCCTCCATTAAAGAGGTTAAAGGAAGCGCGGCTGATTCTCAGCGCGATTGCGGATGAATTGATTGAAGAGAATTTTTAGTTATGGCGATTAAGGGTTCATTAAGTGAGGCGAATCTACCCGATGTGATACAACTTTTGAGTTTTTCTCTAAAATCGGGCTGTCTTTCCGTTACTGATGGTAGGAATTTCGGCAATATCTTTATAAAAGATGGCAAGATTATCTATGCGACATTATTAAATAGAAAGGACCGGCTCGGTGATGCCCTATTAAAAAAGCAGATAATTGATGAATCAATGCTTAAACAGGCACTTGAGGAACAGCGGATTAAGAGCAAAAGGCTGGGAGAGATTTTGGTAGAGAAAGGTTTCATAACCAGGGATGTTCTGGCTCAAGAGTTGACCAATCAGATTACTGAAACCATCTTCACGATGCTTACCTGGGAGACCGGCTATTTCAACTTTGAGGCAGATTTACTCCCTGGCCCGGGTGAATTTCTGGTCCAACTCTCACCCCAGCAGGTTCTCCTTGAAGGAGCCCGGCGCATTGATGAGTGGAGGAAGATCGAAAATAAACTCCCGCCCTTTGAGGCGGTGCTTGCCGTAAAACCAGAAGCCAAGGGTGTGCCACTTACCAAGGAAGAGGAGAAGGTGCTCTCTCTGATTGATGGAACACGCACCATTGATGACATCCTTAAACTTTCAGAGTTTGACTTCTTTGAAACCTGCCGGATAATATACGGCTTAATCTCTGCGGGTCTCGTTGAAAAACCGGAAAAGACCCTGGTTGGAAAGAAGGTAGCCGGTGATATTACCGAATATAAGAATTTAGGCTTCGCATTCCTCAAGACCGAGATGTATGAAGAGGCGGAGCGGGAGTTCAAAAAGATCCTGGAAATTGACCCCGATAATGTAGAGGCACTATCATATCAGGGTCTGATTGAACTGAAGAGAAGAGACTATGAGCGGGCAAAGGAATATCTAATCAAGGCAGAGGGCTTAGAGAGGCGGGTATCCATCTTAAATAACCTCGGTTATTTGCATCTTATGACCAATGAGGTAGAATCTGCCCTTAAGTTTTTAACCCTGGCCAAGGAGAGCCAGCCGGACGACCCGAAGGTAAATTGTAATTTAGGTATTGCCCTTTACAGAAATGGAGAACTGGATAAGGCAAGGGAAATCTTGAGTGAGGTTATTGAAAAGAAACCCGAACTCTTAACTCCCCATATCTATCTCTCGGTTGTTCTTATAAAGATTGCTACAACCAGGGGTGGTGAAGAGATAGAAAATGCCCTCAATTTTCTAAAGGCCTGTATCAATAAATTCCCCAGAAACGAAATCTTCAAAAATAATCTCGCCGTTTTATATGAAGCCATTGACCTACCCGAAGAGGCAGAAAGGGCATATCGGCAGGCAGTTGAAGATGCACCCAACGATTACTTTATCTTAAAAAATCTTGCTGATTTCTATTATGAATCCCAGATATTAGGGGCTGCCCGGGAGTTATATGAAAAGATTCCCGAAGAGAAGAGGGACTGGGAGGTCTTATTTAAACTCGGTAATATCTATATGCGCCAGGGCGATACTGAAGAGGCGCTAAATAATTGGCAAAAGGCAAGGGCATTAAATCCTGACGAGGCAATTATTGCCCGCAATATTGAGGTTCTACAGAAGGCCCGTGGGAAATAACTTCCTTGAGCTGATTCAATTTATTGAGGAAAATACCTCATTCCCCTGCACCAAATACAAAGAGAGACCCCTCCAGAGGAGAATCAGGGTGCGGATGCGGGAACTGGGACTTGTTGATTTTTCCCAATATTATGAATTCTTAAAGGATAATCCGGAGGAGTTTACAAGACTTTTAAGCGTTTTGACAATCAATCTCTCTTACTTTTTTCGAAATCCAGAGACATTTAACTATCTGAAGGAATCGGTCTTCATTGAGTTTTCAGAAAGGGAGCATCTCGTCTTCTGGAGTGCAGGCTGTGCCCAGGGTGAAGAGCCTTATTCCCTTGCCCTGCTCGCTGCGGAGATGGGGATGCTGGAGCGGATTAAGATATATGGCACCGATATTGACCAGAAGGCATTAAATCGGGCAAAGGAGGGGATATATCAACCGGTTGCATTCCAATATACCCCCCAATATCTGCTTGAGAAATATTTCAATAAGAAGGATAATCACCTCCAAATCATAGATAGGATTCGCTCCGTTGTAGAATTTTATAATCTTGACCTCTTCAGTAAAGTCCCGTTTGGAGATTGTGACCTTATTATGTGCCGAAATGTTTTAATATATCTAAAGAAAGATGCCCAGTCCGAACTTCTTAAGAAATTTTATCAACTCCTCAAGCCGGATGGTTATTTGGTAATCGGTAAGGTGGAACTCCTTTTGGGAATCCCGGAGGCAAAGTCCTTCCAGCCAGTAAATCAGTCTGAGAGGGTATATAGAAAGGTCTGCTAAAATTAAAAAGAGATGACCGAGATAAAGGTTGGTATCGGCGAGGTAAGGGTAGAAAAGGGTGATGTAGTCCTTTCTGCATATGGCGTCGGCTCCTGTGTAGTATTGGTCTTTTATGAAAAAGAGAAGAAGGTCGGAGGACTTGCCCATATCCTTTTGCCGGGAGGCAATGAGGAGAGTCCCAAGAATCCAGGAGGGGCAGTAAAGGAATTGCTCCGAAGATTTGCGGAAATGGGAATAGAAAAAGAGAAGATTGTAGCAAAGATTGCTGGTGGGGCAACAATGTTTAAGGAGTTTAATCAATCCTCAATTGGTAAGAGGAATGTTATGGAAACAAAGGCAATACTACAGAAACTGGGGATACCGATTGTGGGCGAAGATGTGCTGGGTGAGCGGGGCAGGACGATATTCTTCAATCTCAAAAATGGCGAGGTGCGGGTAAGGTCTTATCGCCACGGTGAGAAGATTCTATGAAGAAAAGGGTCTTAATTGTTGAGGATTCAATATTGATGCAGAGGGTAATCGGTGATATCATTAAAAATACACGAGAATTTGAGGTCTGTGCCTATGCCCGAAGTGTTGATGAAGGCTGGGCAAAGTTCAATCGCCTAAAGCCAGATATTGTTACGCTGGACTACGAACTACCCGGTGAAAATGGACTTGTTTTATTAAAGAGAATAATGGAAAATAAGCCAACCCCGGTTCTTATGATTTCGGCACATACCAAAGAGGGGGCGGAACTGACAATAAGGTCCTTAAAGATGGGGGCGGTTGACTTCTTTACAAAGCCTTCGGGGCCTATCTCCCTTGAGCTATATCAATATAAAGAAGAACTATTAAGAAAGCTCATCTCTGCCTCCCGGGCAAATGTCTATTTTAGCAAGGAGAGTCCACCGATAAAGGTCCCGCGCCGAAGGCTCGATTATTACATTGGAATTGCCTCTTCAACCGGCGGTGTAAGGGCATTGAATAGACTGATTCCTCAATTCCCGGCTGAGAGTGGCTTAAGGATAATTGTAGTTCAGCATATGCCCAAATACTTCACAACCAGCCTTGCCAACCACCTAAATGAACAATCAACCCTGGTGGTAAAGGAAGCCCGGAATAGGGATGAGATATTGCCCGACCAGGTTCTTGTCGCACCGGGTGGTCTCCATATAAAGGTGGATTCTACAGGCGAAAGGGTAATACTCTCTGATGAGCCACCAAGGCATGGGGTAAAGCCATCCGCAGATATCCTATTTGAATCAATGGCGGATGTGTACCAAAAAAAGGCGATTGGTATAGTCCTGAGCGGAATGGGGCACGATGGAACAATGGGGCTTAAAAAGGTGAAAGGGCAGGGTGGGATTGTAATAGCCCAGGATCCAAAGGAGGCAACCATCCCCGGTATGCCACAGTCAGCAATTGAATCCGGGGTTGTTGATTATGTCCTTCCGGTATCAAATATCCCGGAAAAGATTATGGAGATGGCAAAAGATGACTGAAAAGATTCAAGAGAAATTGGAGAGATTAAAGAAGATGGTGGCAGACTATAGACCACAGATGGAGGAGGCGATTAAGGAGCTCATAAAGGGCATCTATATTGAAATTGCCAGTGCCAGTAAGGCATTAACACAGGCTCAGGATGAGTTAAGAAGAATTGTCCTTGAAATTAAAGGCAAAAAGACACCCCAGGTTGATGCGGGTAGATTCTATGCATTCTTAAAAGCGAAGACCTCGGCCGAACTTGATATTGCCACCCTCATCGACCGTGCCTGGAATCTCATTGTAATGGAAGAGAATGACGAGGCAATCAAGGTGCTGAATGAGGCACTCAATATCAATCCCCAACATATCCGTTCCTTGGGTCTAATGGGGCTGGCATTGATGAACAAAGAGTTGTATGATGAGGCGATGCTCTACTTTCAGAAGGTCTTGATTGAAGAGCCCGAAAATCCATTTGCCCTGAATAACTTGGGATTCATCTGCTACAAAAAGGGAATCTGGGGCGAGGCGATTGAACACCTCTCAAAGGTAACGAAGCAGACAAAGGACCGAATGGCAAGGCTTTATGCCAATTATTACCTCGGGCTCGTCTATTATGAGCGGGGGATGCTCTCTGACGCAGTGGGATTTTTTGAGGAGGCAATAAAGATTGGACCCAATCTCCAGGAGGCGTATTACTACTTAGGATTGGCTGAGTTAAAGAGGTATGAATTTAAAAGGGCGGTAGCGTCCTTTGAAAGGTGTATCAAGATTGATGAATCTTCAAAATATGGCAGGCTTGCCCAGGAGGAGCTTGCGAAGATAAAACCTATTACAGAGCCAGAAAGGATAATGAAGAAGATTTCAGATAAGGATTCGCGGCAATGAATTTAAGGGATGTATTGCAAGAGATTGAGGAATTGATTACCAGTACCGGGGATTTTATCCATAAGTTATCAAACCGGAAGAAAAGGATATCCTTTAAGGGGGCAGTAGACCTTGTGACCCAGTTTGATAAGATTTCCCAGCGGCGAATCGTCAACTCCCTCAAGAAAAAGTTCCCCGCATTTGGAATCTTGAGTGAAGAGGATTATCACCACCAGAAGGAGAACCAGACCCGATGGATTCTTGACCCACTTGATGGCACGACCAACTTTGCCCACAACCTGCCCATCTGGTCAATCTCAATTGCCCTTGAATTTGAAGGGGAGATTGTCCTGGGGGTGGTCTATGACCCGACAAGGAAGGAACTATTCTCCGCAATAAAGAAGAAAGGGGCATATCTAAATGGGAGAAGAATCAAGGTCTCAAGGACAAAGGATTTAAGAAAGAGCCTTTTAGTCACCGGTTTTCCCTATGACATACGCACCTCAAAGGAGAATAATATAAAAAACTTTGCCAGGTTCTGCCTCTCTGCTCAGGCAGTAAGGAGGCTCGGTTCTGCGGCACTGGATTTATGTTATACTGCCTGTGGTAGATTTGATGGATACTGGGAGTTGAAACTATCGCCCTGGGACCAGGCAGCAGGGTATTTAATCTTAAAGGAGGCAGGGGGGAGGATAACAGATTTTAAAGGGAATCCATTCAGTATTTATGGCAGGGAGGTCTTGGGCACAAATGGACTTATCCACAATCAGATGATAGAAATATTAAACAAAAGTTAAAAATTGCGCTTTGAATAATTGTTTTTGTTAAACTCAACTTTGACAGTTTAATCCCCTTTTTGTCTATTTTGTCTTGAAAAATA
>CBFGJQ010000321.1:0-2050 GCA_965649095.1 Caldifarciminota bacterium
ATGACCGCTTTGTAGTATATTGAGTCCATAAACCCGAACCATTCGGGTCGGTGCACTTCACCTCCCACCAGTAGGTTACACCCTGACTAAGCGGTGCCGGAAAGACAAAGTCAACCACAGTTCCACTATTATACAAACCGGTCGTCGCACTATCCGGGGAACCAAAATTGGGGTCGGTATCCCACAAGATACGATACTGAATCTGATCATTATTCGGATCAGTGGAATAGAATGATAGGGTAGGCTGTAAATCAGGAAGCCTTGCATAATTGAATGGTCTAATTATCTCCGGCACTGCCGGTATTCCCGCATAAGGTCTTATCAATACGCATAATGCCGCGATTTCTGCCTTTATTACCTCAGTAGCGAAGGCATTATTATTATATCCCGCGCCAATTGTATCGTGGGTTGTATGGTAATGGGGATTATTAGGCCAGTAGTCTTCAATATTGCACAAGCCATGATAGCCATTATCATAAAAGGGCTGAATATCCGAGGGAATTAAAAATACTGTCTGTTTATAGGTCAGCAAATTGGTATAGGTATCTGCACAGGCAACAAAAAAGTCAGCAAATGGCACATTTGCACTATTGGTCAAGACATCGCAATCTTCTGGTGAGGCATCAACATAGCCAATCATATCGCCGTTCAAAACACCGAGGATAATATGCCCCTGTTGACTGGCATCGTTTGCGTAATACTCACTTCCATAAAGTCCCTGTTCTTCGCCACTGAAGGCGATAAACCTTGCCGAGTATTCAAATTGATAATTCCTCATCACCCTTGCCGCCTCAAGCGCCGCAACGGTCCCACTGGCATTGTCATCAGCACCAGGGGCAATATTAGGTGCCTGGTCTGATGTGGCATCAAAATGTCCATCAATAATTGCATAGGTATCCGGGTAAACAACACCCCATTTTATACCGATAACATTCGGTGCATAACCAGAAGTATGATACTGAAAATAGACGGAATCACAACCATATTCAATGAATTTATTCCTTATCCAGTTGGCAGCCGCAAAGCAGGAATCATGGGTGGAATATCGGGTGCGAAAGTTCTGCAATCTTCTAACAAAACTCAAGACCGTATCCGGATTTACCAAATTTACAATCTCCTGGATGATAGGGTTGGAACGGACTGCGGGGAATATCTTTGCCCCAGTCTTTACTATTGGACGAAATGAAAGGCGCACGAGTTCTACTGGCTCTTTTGTCAACAGAAGAAACGATTTTTTATCTATCTTTAGCAGAAATACATTCTCATCAACGGTTAAAATTTTCCCATATTTTTCAAGGTCAACGGGTTTGTTAAATTTATAGACGAGATAATAATCACCCTCTTTGGCATCTTTCTGAAGAATTGTATATCTCAAAGGACTGAGATTTGCTATCTCATAATCTTCAGCGAGTATCAGGGCACAGTTATTAAGTTCTTTAATTACTTTAAGATTTTTGTCAAAGAGTGGAACTAACCTGCCTTCGGTTAGTTCCACTCTAATTAAATTTGTCGCCCCATAACAAAGTGTCAAAACGCCCATCAAGAGCAACAAAAGGGATTTGTTTGACCTCATAGACTCTCCTTTCTATAAACAAGGGTTATGAGGGGAAATTCGTCTTTCGTTTAACAGTAACGAAGCCCGTATCGTCAAAAGTCCTTCGTCATTCGTCTTAAAGACGAACATCATCAGGGGCTTCACTCCTGAAACCCCCAACCCTCGCCCTTTTTCAACCCCTTCTATTATAAAGAAGTGAGAATTTTGGTCACATCCCACTTCCAACCTCCATACCAACTCCTCACCATACTTATAAACAGGGGTTATCAGAGGGAATTAGGGGTAATTAAGGGTTATGAAGGGTCCCCTTTTTACCCCTCTTCACCCCTATCTCAATAACACCGCCTTCTCCACCTTCTTGAAGTCACCCGCCTCAAGCCGCACAAAGTAAACTCCGGCCGGTAGTCTGCGCCCCAGTTCATCAGTGCCATCCCAGACAACCGTTGACCGCTCATCCCTGATTAAATCAGGGATTACCGTTAACCGAGAAAAGTC
>CBFGJQ010000322.1:0-2031 GCA_965649095.1 Caldifarciminota bacterium
AATTCACTCTGTTCTGCAAGGAACTCTTCTCCATCCCATCCTTCAACACGATTCCTTCTCAATACCTCACACCACGATTTTAGATGTCTATTAAGTTTTATTGAAAGGGTAAGTAATTTGGCAACATTAAGTGCCATAATTTTTCTTCTTCTATCTTGGAAATTATCTTTCTCATCAATAATAAGAAGTTCGTAAAGGCGTTGATATTCCTTGTCTGATACATCTTCTTCACTTAGGTAATTAATAAAATACATCTCCATCAGGAAATGTTCCTTTTCAATAGTTGAGATTTTATCTTTAAATGAATCATAAATTCTATTTTGTATTTCTTGAATTTGTTCAACTGCTTTTTTATTCTCAAATCCAAAGGTAGCCAGCGAAATAAGAAAGTAAAGCCGATAGGCATCCATCATTGCCTGATAATCTCCTTTGGAGCAAAATTCGTGAAAGAGAACATGGAGCAATTCAAGGGTATTCTTACTTATAACTTTTTTATTCAGAAATCTATCTTTCATTTCAAAGAGTTTGCCCCAGGGGTCTCTCTTAAAATCACTTTTGTATAGGAGTTTATCATAGCCGACAGTAAGAAGCCAGGGGTAGTAAACAGCGAGGAGATGTGATGAGTTAAAGAAGAGTTCTTTCATAGTTTTTTGGTATATGTTCTCTGGTCCATAAAAAAGTGATAATGTGCTAAGGAAGTAAACACACTCTTTATCGAAACCTTCTCCATCATTCTGATAAAGATACCAAAAGAGATAGGCGGGATGATTATTATTTCTATGATACTCCTGAATCTTTTGAATAATATTTTTATCTGGTTTTTGATATGAGTGGACATAAAAATATGTGAGGAGCGGTTCCATTTCGCTTTCCCATTCTGTAAATTCAAGAAATTTTTTTAGACCAACGTCATTGAAGATTTTCTCTAACTTCTCACCTTCAAATATTTCTTTATAATCCTCATTAGTGAGTCTTATCCGAAAGAAGCCTGGATAATGGAGCCATGCTAAATGTCCAAGTGCTTGTTTTTTATCCTCAGACAGATTTGCAACTTCTTTCTTAAAGAACTCTTCTATTATTTCGGTCTGCTTGCCAAAAAGTGTCTTCTTCAGTTTTTTTCTTAGCAAAGGCCATTTTTTTGTGAGGTCTGTAAGTTCCATAACCCCCATTTAATTATGCCTTTAAGCCCATCCCGTTAATAAGGGCAATTTCATTTTCACTCTCTTCAGTCATCTCTCTCATTACAGATATTATTTCAAGTTACATCTTTAAACTCATCCCGGGTAATTATTCCGCAAGGCAGTAGTATAAGCGCACCTACCTGATGTCTTAAGAGTTCAAATTCATCAGTTAAGGTTATCCTTTTATGCTTTTCCATAACTCCCCGCCTTCCTAAAAAGACCTTTTTATCTATCATAATACACCACATTATTATAAATAGAAATTGAATGGAGTCAATGATAAGGGAGATTCCATAGTCTATTAGATTTATTCATTCAGTGCCTCTATGTATTTATCAATCTGGTCAGGTAATTTTTCTAACATTCCTATGCAGGAAGCAAAATATCTTTTGAGCAGGTCAATGAGCGGGGCTATTTCCTCACCTAAATAGTTCTGAATATAGTTCTGGTCCAGGTTGAAGGCTGTGGCGTATTCATGAATCTTATCTATACAAGCAATTATGTCGTCATTGATGGTAAGTAATTCCTCAGCACTCTTTGCCATTTTGACCTTTGTCTTAACTTTTTTTATCTCAATCTTCATCTTTGGTATATTCTCTGATATGGTTGCGCCATACATTGCCAATCCGTCAAGAGAACGCGTTACATTTGAATACCGATTATTATCATTCAATTTCAGCGCCGTGGAGAGGGCAATTATTGAGACACCAACTATGTCGGTATACTTCTTAATTTCATCGAGTTGCTTGCAGATATTATCAATTGTGGAGACGATTTCATCTTTGCTCTTATCTTTGACTGTATCAGCATCTGTTTTAAATGTCCTCATAGTATCTTTCAAAAGTGAATC
>CBFGJQ010000323.1:0-2012 GCA_965649095.1 Caldifarciminota bacterium
ATAGAAAAAAAGGATTCTATAAGGAAGCAGCAAGATTTTACGAAATGACGGTAAAGATTGTTCCAAAAGGCGACCAGGCGCGAATATCTGCGCTCCTCAGGGTTTTGGGTGATACATACTTCAATGCTATGAGCTATAGTAATGCCATATCTTCATATGAAGATGCCTTGAGCAAGGGTATTTCAAATTTTTACCAGAGATATTCAATCTATGAAAGGATTGGGTTGGCCTATGATAGAATGGGAAATATTCCTATGAGTCTAAAATATTATGAGATGGCCCTTATGCTTACTGAAAATAAAGATAGACCACTTCTGAGGGCAAAGGCACTCGTTGATACCGCTCTGGCACTAACCAAGCTCGGTAAACAGCAAGATGCCAAAAACTTACAAGTTGAGGCGATTGATATCCTTGAGAAATTTGAGACAGCCGATACTCATAGAGATATTCTGAATACACTCGCCCAAATCTATACCTCATTGGGGGTTATTGAGTATATAAAAGGCAATCCGGACAGCTCAAGGTTCTATCATGAAAAATCACTTGAGTGCGCAAATATATTAGGTGATGAAAATAAAATTGCAAAAATTATTACTCAGATTGGAAATACCTATCTATCAAAAGGTGAACCTGATATGGCCATCAAGAAGTATCAAGAAGCCGATAAAATCTTTCAGAAACTAAAAAACCCTGATGGGCACAAACTTGCATTATTAAATACCGGGGCAGCATATTTTTGTAAAAATGATATACCCCGGGCAATCTCCGTCCTAAAGAAGGCAGCGGAGATCGGTATAAAATATGGCCTGCCGAACGATAATGAATATATAAATCTCGGTAATTGTTTTCAAATTCTGTGTGAATACCGGAAGGCAAAGGATTATTACTCTGAGGCACTTCAACTTCTTAAAAAAACTGGTAATAGGTACCAAATTAATCTCTTGCAATCAAACATCGCGGCCTTGTCCCAGGCAATGGGAGAATATGGTGAGGCATTAAGAATCCTTAATTCCCTGAGGTTGGACTTAAAGAAAAAGCAAGAGTTTGGAAATGAAAGTTTTTGTCTCTATTTGCTGGGCGAGATTTTTATTGATTTAAATAGATTTTCTCAGGCACAAAAATATCTGAGAAAAGCCTTAGAAATTGCCTCTTCTTATAATCTTATTGTAGAAAAAGTAGGCTCCCTTACCGCCTTATGTAGACTCGCCCTATTTACAAAAGATGAACAAAAATTTCTTGAGTATTTTAAAGAGGGTTTAGAACTTGCACAAAAAAGTAAAATGAAGTTAGAGGGGGCAGAGTTTATGGTATTGTTGAGTGAATTCAATTATATGCAAAAGAAGTACGCCCAAGGAATTGAAAATTCAAAAAGGGCACTTGAAATCTTTGAAAAAGCAAGTGGTATTAAAAATGTATTTTATGCCAAAACTCTCGTTTCTTTAGTAAAAAATATGCTGAAATGTCCATCTGCTTTGAGAATTGAAGAGTTAAAATATATTGAAGAAGCACTCACAATTGTAGAAAAGTATCTTATACCAGAAACCAGATGGAAGGCATATTTTGTTTACGCATCTTACTGCAAAGAAGAAAGAAACTATGTTGAGGCAATTAGATATCTCAAAAAGGCAATCAATACCTTTGCCGCTGTTTGTGAAATGATACCGTCAAAAATGTATAGAGAGTCTTATCTCTGTCGTCCAGACCGCCGGGAGGTCTTTCGGATGATGGACGAAATAGAAAATTTACTGAAGGCATAACGAATAATATAATTTTGCATTTGGTGATACCATATATTTTAAGGTAATCGGAATTTCCAAAGCATATCCTGATGAAAATCAGGTGACATAGTAAAGAAAAGGCAGGACATAATCAGGAGCTTCGCCTGAAACCCCAACCCTCATCATCCCTTCTTCCTAACAGGGGGTCTCCCCTGAATATCTTGAGGTAATAGGAATTTCAAAAATTCCTATTACCTCAAAAGTAAGTGAGGGAAAGATAGGAAATTGTAATAA
>CBFGJQ010000324.1:0-2008 GCA_965649095.1 Caldifarciminota bacterium
TGACCGCCGCATAGAGGGCTAAACCGATGCCGGTATTTCCTGAGGTATTTTCCACAATCGTTCCCCCTGGTTTCAAAAGACCCTTTTTAACTGCCTGTTCAACCATAAATATTGCCATACGGTCTTTTACGCTACCACCCGGATTGAAAAATTCACACTTTGCCAGAATCTGTGCCTTGATGCCCTTGGTTAGATTCTTCAAATGAACCATTGGTGTATTACCGATTGTTTCAAGGATTGTAGCATAGACTTTTTTCATTATATCTCTCCCTGTTCAGACAATTTTTATTATGCACTGTCCTGCATGTATCTAAACCTAAGTTTCATTGAAAGTTCCGCTTTTGTTAGTTCTCTTCCGAGATAAGCCGCGTGAGAAAGTTGTGTGACCCAACCATTTTCAATAATCGTCTTATAGATACTTACCGCATCTTTACCTTCAATTAACCGAAGCAACTGATTCTCATAGGAGTAATGTTCTACAGTGATAATACCCTTCTGGGCCTGGGGAATAATCACAAAATAACCTGCCTTGTCCATTTCTATCTTTTTTTTCTCTTCTGCCTGGATGATGGGAGCGGTGACTATTTTGGTAGGTTGGATTTCTCTGGTTATTCCTTTTAATGACAATGAACCAATCTCCTTGATTTTCTCAACAATGCGTTTAATATCCTCACAGCCAATCATATCTACAACCTGAATTTGTCTCCTGAACGTCCTTATTTCTTCCTGAGATACATTTCTTAATACGGGCTGTCGTCCCGGGGAGTTGACCACTTTCATCCCTTCATCAACACCATTTTTTGCCAAAGCAAGGAATGTCTTGCCACTGAAATGACCCTTTGGGTCTTTGCCGGTTAAAAGAAGAAAACGGATTTTAGGGTTGGTGATTATATTTTTGATTACCTTTTCAATACCGATGTTTTCGGTTTCAGTCTTACCAATGATACAGAGTCCTTCTGGTCGTATATTAGCAATCTTTTCCGAAAGTTCAGTGCTGGCAAGTGTGGAGACCGCCACCGGGCAATCCTTACTATCGCAGAGAACAAAATATTCTCCAGGTACCGGTGGCCATACCTCCTGGTTAGTTTTTAAATTACAACTAACAGTTTGAATCGGTGCGTATCCAGGAAACATCTGCACGAAATTATTCATCGCTACTGCTGGATAACAATGTTTACATCCAAGGCAGTGGTATTCTATCTGTTCCATCTGATTTATCCATACAGTCACACTCTTAATCATATCCGTAAGTTCACCGATCTGATTTGTTTTATAAAAAGACCGCAATTGCTCTAAAGTTTCTTTCATACAGCCACACTTTTTACATTTTGTAAGGCTCATTCCCTTCTTAAGTTCAGAGAGAATAACATCTATATTACCAATACACTTTTCATTTCCTACACAGCACGACTTTGTGGCTTTCTTTTTATTTATCCAAATAAATCCAATTGTTGTGGAAAAAAATGTTATCAATAGGACAAGAGGCTTTGTGAATTTTAAAAAAGATGAACCAAACAATGACAAATATACCACAAGCATCGGCGACCCACAGCAACCCAAGAGAAAACATCCACCAAACCAGAGGATACCTGTTAATGTGATTCCACTGACTAATCCAACCATACCTTTTTTACTTTCCAGGAATTTTATGAATGCGAAAGTAGTAAATGCTCCAGCTAAGGCATAGGAAATTCCTAAAAAGAACTCTTGTCGCTTAAAATATATTGATAGCATTGATACATCTTCAATCTGTGCCCATTGCTGGGAGATCTGTGAAACTCGCAATATAGAATAAACAGTATGTAATAGAAGAATAGAAATGAAAGCAAGCAAAGGATAGAACATTTTCCTTTTCATTTTCTTTTAACTTCTGTTCCAAGAAAAATATATTTACCGTCTTGTTGTTTTTTGAGCTCGCCATAAACAATGATCTTACTATTTACTTCCGGCATTTCTTTTTTATATTCAACCGGCAAAAAAATGCAGGCATCCTCACAACCCAAAAGAA
>CBFGJQ010000325.1:0-2007 GCA_965649095.1 Caldifarciminota bacterium
CGTCCATCTAAAGATGGACGCCCTTACTATTTCTATAAAAGCCTTACGCCTTAAATCCACCCCAAAACATACATTAAGGGGATTCCCCCTTCACGCTGTCGGTCAAAGCCTCTGGCCGTCTAACAAAAACCCCTAAAATCTCCTTTATCCCTTTCACAAAAAGGGAAAGGGACAGGCTTTTCAAATTCCTATCACCTTTAAAGAGCCCGGTGAATCTGTAGCGCCCAAACTTCAGTTGGACGAAAAACTTTACTCGTCCAGATAAATCTGGGCGCTACATTTTTGGAGAAAACTAAATGATTACAAAAAGACGATAGACCAAACTCTTTTGGAGTAGGGAATTTATTCCCGTAAAATGGACGCGAACAAAGTCGCTGCTCCAAAGATGAGCATCCAATTAAGAAGTCAGGTGCTATTTCATAATCTTTGTGTGAATCGTTCAATATACATCTGTTTCTCTTCTTCTGTGAAATCCTTTGTTATTTCTCCAATTATTTTATTATATTCCTTCTGATAGTCTTCTTCCTCTCTTCTCTTACCAATCTTTTGAAATATTTGTATGGTCAGGAATAATGCCTCCGCAAGTAATTCCCTTGCTTCACACTGCCTTGCCAGTTCAATTGCCCTTGTTAAGGCATTCAAACCATTGGTATAATCCCATTTTTTTATAAAAATCCGGGCATTGGTTAAGAGAATCTTCGCCTCCAAAATCTTATCACCGAGTTCTTTTGCCAGATTCAAACTTTTTTCCAGATTTTTTTCCGCTTCCTTTATTGAACCTATCTCTAACTGAACCTCTCCCATTTTCTGTAATGTCCAGGCATAGAGTCTTTTATTGCCAATCTGCTTTGATAAGTCTAACAGTTCTTCAAGTGTCTTCTGGGCATTCTCATAATCATTTTTGTGTATAAAAATTTCCGCCTCTGCATCAAGGATATATGCAAGAACTTCCAAATCGCCCATCTCCCGTGCCTTTGCCTCAATCTCCTTTAACATTTCTTCTGCTTCTTCAACATAACCCAATTTAATCTTCGGATTTGCGGAAGTAACCATTGCAATCACATTGTTTCTTCGGTCCCCAATATTCTGGAATATACTTCCACTCTTTTCAAACTCTTCTATTGCCCTTTTATATTCACTCAGATAAAAATAATCCCAGCCTATATCCTTTCGTGCGATTGCTTCACTGAAAGAATCCTGAATTTGAGTAGCCAATTCAACAGCCTTCCGGTGGTATACCAATGCTTGGGTGATATCCCCTTGATATAAATATATATCGCCAATGTTTATACTCATTCCCATCATCTGCTCAGGCTTTTCAACCATTTTTGCAATTGTTAAAGACTGTAAGAATTTTTCGTAAGCCCTGTCCAACTGCCACATCTGGGCATAGGCAAGTCCAATATTACCTAGGGCAAGCGCTTCCGCCATCCTGTCTCCAATCTTTGAGGCAACTTCAACCGACTTATTTAACTTCTGTATTGCCTCATTCAAATTTCCCATTGAGAGATAGGTTAGTCCAATCTGGTTTAATGAACGCGCAACATTCTCTTTGTCGCCGATTTCTTCAAATATATCATTCGCCTTGGTATAAAACTCCAGCGCCCTTGGTAAATCCCCCTTTCTTTCAAATAAAACACCAAGATTTTGTTGTGCAACTCCTGTGCCCCTTTTGTCTTTTAGTTCTTCAGCAAGCCTCAGGGACTCATTGAAACACTGATAAGCCCTGTCAAGATTTCCAGCATGCAGATAGTAATTTCCCAGATTAACCACCGCCAGGGAGTGAATATGCTTATCATCAATCTTTTTTGCAATCCTCCTTGCTCTTGTCCAGTAGTTCAAGCCCCTTTTGGGAATACCCATCTCTTGATAGATTATTCCAATATTCAGATTTGCCCCGGCCTCATCCTTTAATGAAGAGACCTTTCTGGCGAGTCGTAAGGATCTCTTCTGATTCTTAATTGCCTCCTCCAATTTACCAACCAGGCGTAAGACCCAGCCCTGTCT
>CBFGJQ010000326.1:0-2005 GCA_965649095.1 Caldifarciminota bacterium
CTCTAAACTATTACCATAACTCCAGAATAGATTATAAGGCTTGACAATAATCATAAATGGTATCTAATAAGAGTGTTTTTAAGAAAAGGAGGCATTATGACCCAAAACCACCTGCCTAATATTCCCGGCATGGTAAAAAGACGAGATGAGAAAAAAGATAGGAGATTAAGCATTATTATGCTTAAAGGCTTTATAGTCTCCGTATTGTTCTTGATTCTGCCTTTTGAATTACTGTGTGGCCAAGAGAAATCCCTTACAGTATACTATATCGACTATATCGAATCTAAAGTGCCCATCAAATCTACACGCGCAAAAGGCGATAGCGTTACTTGGTATTTAGATATTAAATCAGACATCAATGGAGATGGTCAGATAGAAACTCCTTCAGTAGGTTGGTCCCACGGTTCATGGGTTATTACCGCAGATATATTAGATACGATATTAGGAGAAAAGATACAACAAGGCTTGGGACGATTGGAGGAACTGTATGAAAATGACCCATGTTATCAGACAGTAACAGAAATTTGCCCAGTAGAATTAGCTGTTGTAGATATCACTTCTGACGGTGTTAACGATGTTATTGCGGTATTTAGAAATGCTGATTCTTCTTTTGTCTCTTTGGGTGGATACTTTATAGTTATTTCTACTTACAACAAAGTGGAAAAAAAATTTGAGGCGTTCCCTTTTTATTCAGACTGGGGAATGGGGATACCCAAAAAGGGTGTTCTCAAACTCATTAATGGCGGGAACCAAATTTTTGAAGAATTCTATCTGTGGAATGGTAAGAAGTTTGTCTTACATGAAAAAGAATAATCACACAAAAAATAAGGAAACAGGTATTTGATTGTTCCAAAGAGATTATAAGAATTCTTTTATCATAGAGGTCTTATGGTCGTTAAATGCCCGAAATGTAACAAATTGTTAGAAGTGCCTAAAGAAAAATTAGGCAAAAAAGAAGTGTGCGAACATTGCGACAATGTTTTTGTGGTTGATGAGTCGGTAATCTATAAACCAGAAGTTGAGATTGCTCCAAAAATTAAACCCGAGCAGGAAGTAAAACCAGTTGTTCAAGAAATTTCACCGTCAGAACTAAAGCAGCGAAGCAAAGTCCCACTTATTATTATAGGAAGTATCATAGGTGTAATCGTATTAGTCTTTGTGATTGCAATTACCGTATCTGCAGTTGAAGAAACAAAACAGGAAAAAGCGAAGCAAGAGGAAATCCAGCGTCAGCAGAATGCCTTTCGTCAGATAATTGTAAAAGATATTGATTTTGAGGGCGCGATGTTTAGGGGTGGTATAGATTTAAACTCAATTACTCTATCAAATCCAACCAAATACGCATTTCGTAGCATCAGGTATCAGTTTTATGATGCAGATGATAATGTTGTTAAAATTGATGACTATATTGGTCCGCTGATGCCATACGAGACTCAAAAGTTTTCAATAAATCTGCATTGCGATGGATTATGGGAGCATAAATATGGAGTGCGGATTGTGGCAGGAGAGGTCGCCGAATAAAATAGCTAAGCATTTTCCGCTTCCACTTCGGAAGTGGTCAACATTTTTCACTCAACATTTTTCACTCTGTGTTAAAAATGTTGACAAGGATTTTTTTAGACTTCGCTTTTGCTAATCACCGTATCGTTATACGTCACAAATCCTTTTTTCGGTAATCGCGGTTGGGAAACCGCTCCCACCGGGAATAACAATCGGTTGAATATACAGCAAGGGGATTCTCTCCTGAAATCCGTTGAGGTAGGGATAGGGGATTACTCCCCTACCCCCCTCACAGAACCGTGCATGGAAGTTTCCCCCCACACGGCTCTTCGGTAAAACCTCCTTGCTTCCTCTCATAGCAAGTTATTGGATAGGTTTTGTTGACAACCGAACTCCAGTTCCAAGTCTGGCGGTTGTGTCCCCTTCCAAACGGTCTTACCGTAAGCCCCTTCGCTCCACAGGCATTACCCCGTTTCATCGCTACTATGGACTTATCCGACTGCCA
>CBFGJQ010000327.1:0-1984 GCA_965649095.1 Caldifarciminota bacterium
AGCGGGAGGTTTTTTCAAGCGTTTTATAAAACAGAGTGTTGAAATTTTTATTCTCAAAAAATGGCGCAAATCCGCTCCAGGCCTGCATCGGCACTCAATTTGCCAAAAAGAATATGAATAATCCGGGTTAAAACCTTCATTCTCTTCTTTCCAGCGTAAACGACCTCCCTGGTTGGCTAAAATTGGACAATTCTCTTTGGTAATCGGCAGATTGGTAATCCAAAGCCAACGCGTCTGTTCCTTCTCACCTTTCTTAACCTTTCTCTTCTTTACCAAACATTCTAAAAATTCACATAAAGACAACCCATAAATTTGTAATCCACATTCGTCACCCACCGATACTCCTGATGCTCACCACCCTCCACCCAATCATACACTAAATAATTCTCCGGACAACGGCGCTTTAAAACCTCAAACTCCTGATACATCTCCGGCGCACTACCCTCCTTAAAAATAATAATAAAACGCCAATCATATAGTCCACAAAGCCGAAAAATCTCCTCCGAGACATAAAGACTATCCAAAACTAAACAAATCCGTAATTGCGGAAAACGCCGACCTAAACGCTCAAGCAAACGATATGCCGCCTTTAATTCACAATCCTGAACATCAACCCCGGGCGAAGGGTTCTCCACAAACTCAGTCTCAATACTTAAGGCAAAACCATTAGGTGTCACAACCTTTGCATCTACCACCGGATGATAATAAATCACCCGCTCTTTACCTTTTTTATACTCAATCTTTCGGGTTAAACAATGGGGACAGTGCCGCTTAGAAAATACATAACAACCCGTCCCATCAAGCGCAATTAAATTAAACTTACCTAAAAGCCGAAACTTGGCTAAACGCTTATCCCGAAAAAGCTCATTAATTGCTAAATAACGGACCCGATAAAGTTCCTCCGGATTAAGTTTTTCCCAAAGGTTAGCCGATGTTGTATTGTGGGGAATTTCCGTCAATTTCTGCCCGCTCAACAAAGAAAGATGCTTGATAAACTCTCTGGTCTTAAACTTAACATCAATCTTACGCCGTAAAGATAGTTTTAAAACAAAGACCAAAAGCCCTACCCATAAAAGCGTCTGAATCGGATAAGTGCAACTCCCCTTGCGTCTGGGATCCTTAACCGCTTTAAGCCAATTGGTAAATTCTGGAAAAAAGTGGTGCACTGTTTGATAAAATATTTTAGTGATTTCTGTTTTCTTAATCATCAGCGCTCCTTTAGATAACTTTTAACCTTACCCTTAGTTAATCCCTTTTCTATGAAATTTATCAATTGAATCATTTCCTGATAAATCTTAACCAGTCGTGCCCGGGCCTTTCGGAAACGCTGATAATTAGCGGTTAACCGCTGGTAATCATAAACCGTGCCCTTTTTTATCGCAATCTGTTTTGTTTTACCGCCTTCGGTCCAATATAATTTCCAAACTGTATGCAACGCCCCTTCACGGACACAGCGACAATTAGGTTTGCCACAGCGACTTTTACTCTGATAGACACCACCTTTAATTAGTGATTTTCTTGCCAGAA
This sequence comes from Caldifarciminota bacterium, assembly GCA_965649095.1. GTDB lineage: Bacteria > Hydrothermota > Tepidihabitantia > SM23-42 > JAOAFX01 > JBDRWI01. The sequence goes on from CBFGJQ010000327.1 coordinate 1,528, forward strand.
ATATATCTATCAGTTTCAATAATTCATTAGCCAATAGTTTTAATTTTAGTCTTGCCTGACTTAAATTCACGGTTTCCTCCTATCTGGAGATAATTATATATATAATCCCCAGATTGTCAATAGGAAAGTTAAGTGCAAAAAATGAGATTTGAGAGGTATTTAACTAAATTGGAGGAAGATCAGTGCAAATGCTGATTTACTCTATCTAATCTGGAGGTCTTAAAGGTGAGAAAAATTTTGATTCTTCAGAGCTGGTTAAATCAAAAATAATCTTATTCGTCACACTCTATCACGAATTATTTAGTTAAAATACTTCTGGATTGACTATCCTTGTGGTGTTATGAGACCACAAGGGGTGTTACTCCAATACCTTCTTATCCCTCTTTTATTTCATTTCAGTGCATAATTTATATTTAATCTGTCTAAATTATCAGGTAATAGGAATTTTTGAAATTCC
>CBFGJQ010000328.1:0-1965 GCA_965649095.1 Caldifarciminota bacterium
AGTTTGATATTCTGGAATAGATTTATGTTTGCTTGCATCTTTGCCAATTTCTTTGCATTTCCCCATTTTGTTTTCTATACAACCAACCGAAGATACGGAAGTTCATTTAGTTTAATTACCCTTCTTATTTCCCTGACATTGGTTATTCTTACAATTTTTACGGACCTCTTTGTAACCCATAATATAACCATTTTTGCCGGCGCCAGTCGGCCAATTAAAACTGCCCTGTTATACCTTACTACTTTATCACTCATACTCTTTGCAATTTATATAACATTTGAGTCAATAAAGGCCTTGAAGTCGGTATCATGCCAATTGCTTGATGCAAAGCCGATGGTTTGGGGTATGATATTCTTAATATTATTTGGCATAATTGATGTCATCGGAACATTTCTTAATCGGCCACTCATTGCGCAAATTAGAGACCCGTTTATGTTTGGGCTCATTATTATGATGCTTACCTTTGGTTGGTCTTTTTTATCCCAATACACACTGGTCTTTGCAAGTTTAAATAAATCAAGAGAAGAAATTGAGAAACTCATCGCAAAGTCAAATAAAGATTTTGTAGAGTTTGTCCAGTTGATTGCCAAAACATTGGACGCCAAGGATGAATATACTGCTGGTCATTCTCTGCGGGTTGCCGATTATGCGGCGCGAATTGCCCGGGAACTTAATCTACCTGAGGTTGAAATTGAGATATTAAAACAGGCCTGCCTTCTCCATGATATCGGTAAAATTGGTATTCCCGATGGTATATTGAATAAAAAAGGACCATTGAGTGAGGAAGAAAGGCGCTATATAAGGAATCACCCGATTCTGGGTAAAAAAATTTTAGGCACGGTGAGCGAATTTCAACCGCTGCTTGATATTGTATACTCACATCATGAAAGGGTGGACGGGAGTGGCTATCCGGAAGGGTTAGACCGGGATAGGATTCCGCTCTTGGCACGAATCATTGCCGTAGCAGATACTTATGATGCAATGGTTTCAGAGCGTCCATACCGAAAGGCAAAATCACATAAAGAGGCTATTGAGGAGCTGAAGCTGGTGAAGAACAAACAACTGGATGGTGAGTTAGTCGATCTGTTTATAAGGGTCGTGGGTGATACAGTTCTGAAGAATCAACCTATTTCTCATTTTATGACCTTTAATCTTTAGAAAAATCTGACTTTTGATTAATCCTTAGATTCCATTAAATTTCCCCTTTAAGATTTAAACGAATAATAAATCCCCCTTGTACTCCCTTTTTCAAAAGGGAGATAGGGGGATTAAAGAGGAAACGGGCATCGTAGCCGAGTCCCGATTGACGAATTACCGGATTTATCCCAGCAATGGCACAGATTATTTTTGATGAACCATCTGGAGTTTTTTTCATCGGGGTTAGAAAACTCTCCTCCAGTTCAGCAAAAAATATTTATTACACAAACCAAGTAAAGAATCCCTTTTGGATACTTCTGTTAAATATTTTTTCTCATTCCTGCCTTCCCATAGTAGTCCTTACTAAAATTTTAATTTGAAGATTTGATAATTTTAAAATGATCAAATGTTAATAAATCTTAGGTTGTCTTTTAAAATCTTTTGCAATATCAAGAATCATTTCGGGCAGGAACAAGCCCACTGCTAAAGACAGGACAGGTTCTTGTCGCTACATTCATTTTAAGAGGATTGTAGAAGGGGAGGTGGCTGGCTAAAATCGAGGGAAATTTTTCGTCCAACTAAAGTTGGACGCTACAAAACCGGATGAGATTCCTCGCCCCCCCGTTTCGCTGGGGAACTCAGAATAACAGGAAATTGCAATCTTTGTCTAATCTCACAGGGCTGACGCGTGCTCTGATGAAAATCAGAGTCCTTACTCCAAATAAAACGACAAAATCCGCAACTGAATAACCCTTGAGAGGCTGTGTCGTAATTAGTATTTGTCATGCTGAACTTGTTTCAGCATCTCGAAAAATCATTACTTTTTGA
>CBFGJQ010000329.1:0-1956 GCA_965649095.1 Caldifarciminota bacterium
ACTACGGGAATGTCTAAATAAGGCAGCTGGTTTTTGGAAGAAACTAAACTGTTACATTTATAAAGGTAATAAAAGAGACTGATGAATCAGGCAACTGCAATTTAGGAAAAACTAAACGATTACCTATAATGAAAGGGAGAAAAGGCTAAAGATGGCTACCCTCTTTCACTTCTTGAGCCATCTTGGGTCAGGGTGAACTAAATAGTTTTACACTTTATGACCTCAGTCAGAAATTTATCCAGTTCGTTCTTCGGGATTTTTTGCTGCTGACCGCTTGACATATCCCTTATTGTATAGACGCCCTCCTTATCTTCATCATCACCGTAGATTATCACATAATCCGCCCGGCACCGATTCGCTGCCTTTAGTTGCCTCTTGATTGAATCGCAGGGATTGGCAGGAATTGCCACCTGTTCAAGAGCAAGGATTTTTTCTCTTATCTTTAAAATTTCATCAAAGTACTTTTCACCCATTATGGCAATAAAAAATACCCGCTTCTTTTCAATTGCGGGTAGGTCTTCCGGGATTGCCAAAATGGTCCTTTCCACACCCATTGCCCAGCCGATGCAGGGGAGGTCATCCCCCCCCAACTCCTTCATTAAGAGGTCATACCTTCCTCCCGCAATAATTGTATCCTGGGCACCAAGTTCCTTTAACTTGAATTCAAAGACAGTTCTTGTATAGTAATCAAGACCGCGGACAAGCCTTTTATTCTCCTGATAGTCAATGCCAAACTTTTCTAAAAAGTCTTTAAACCTTTGATAATGGAGACTGCATTCAGGACATAGGTTATCGGTAATCTTTGGGGCATCAATATATATCCTCTGACAGACCCCATTTTTACAGTCAAATATTCTTAAGAAATTCTTTTCAAATCTCCTTTTGCAATCAGGACAGATGTTATCCAATTTTGGTATAAGAAACTCCCGCAATCTATTCTTATAACTGGCACGGCATACTGGGCACCCTATTGAATTCACCTCAATAAAAAAATCCTTTACACCGATTAAAGCCAGGAATCTCTGGCCAAGGTCAATTGTCTGGGCATCATAGAATGGCTCTTTCTCACCTAGTATCTCTATACCAATCTGCAAAAATTCACGATACCTCCCCTTTTGTGGCCTTTCTTTACGAAACATCGGTTCAATATATAATAGCCGCGCCGGCACATTGATTCTATTTTCAATTACTGCCCTTACGATTGAAGCGGTTCCTTCGGGTCTCAAGACAAATGTCTTTCCACTATGTTCAAATGCATACATCTCCTTCTCCACAATATCAGTATATTCACCAATAGACCTAACGAAAAGTTCAATTGACTCAAAGGTAGGGGTCTTTATTTCAATGAAGCCATTTTTTTTAAAGAAATTACGTGCCTGGTGGTTTATTACTTCAATCCTCTCAAGTTCGCTGCCCCAGATATCCCTTGTGCCTCTTGGCCTTTGATACATCATCTCTTTTGTGTTAATGGGTAGATTATAAAAACGGTAATCAGACCGATTCCACCCCCTATCATATCCAGGATTTCAAATTCACGACCGGGGATGAAGAGTTGCTGGACCTCCGCAGCAATGATGATGAGAACTCCGGAGAGAAAATAGAATATGCCGGTAACAAGTCTTATGGAGAGTATCCCATAGACAAAAAACAAAAGGAAGTGGTATAACTTATCTACCGGCAATTCCTTGACCTTAGGAGATTCCAAACCCGGTAATCCAGTCAGGACGAATATGACGATTGTCCAGATAATCAAAAGGGAGACATCAACGCTTCTCTTCATTTTTCAATAAGGACCAAATTCGTCCTCACCCTCATACGGCTCAAAAAATTCTTTTTCTGCTCCACAATCAGGACAACCCCAGGAATCGGGCAATTCCTCAAACAAGACACCAGGAACGATGCCCGATTCCGGGTCTCCGATTTCGGGGTTATAGATATAACCACAGATAGCGCAGC
>CBFGJQ010000330.1:0-1952 GCA_965649095.1 Caldifarciminota bacterium
TTTTCCACACATGCCATTAAGTCTTTAACATCAAGGCCATTATAGTCAACGATACCGGTTGAAGAATCTGAAACACCAATAATCTTTGCACCTTCCTGAGATAGAAAATAGGCAGCATAACTTCCAACATTACCAAATCCCTGGACAATGACCCTTGTGCCTTTTAATGATTTCCCAAGTCTGCGATACAACTCACGGGTATTGATAAAAACACCTCTACCGGTTGCTTCTTTCCTGCCTTTTGAACCTCCAAGGACTTCGGGTTTACCGGTCACAACTGCAGGTTCTGTATGACCGGTCATCATACTGAATGTATCCATCATCCATGCCATTGTCTTTGATGTAGTAAAGACATCGGGTGCAGGAATATCTATATGTGGACCTAAGAGAGGCATAATCTCCGCAGTATATCTTCTTGTTATTTTTTCAAGTTCTCTTTCAGATAATTTCATCGGGTCACAAATAACACCACCCTTTGCCCCACCATAAGGTAAATCAACGAGTGCACACTTCCAGGTCATCCAGGCAGCAAGGGCAATTACCTCGTCTTCTGAGACATCCGGATGATAGCGCACACCGCCTTTTGTAGGACCACGGGCATCATTATATTGACATCTGAACCCAGTAAAACATCTAACAGTACCGTCGTCCATCTGTATGGGAAATGTGACACGAAGCACTCTTTTTGGACACATAAAAATCTTTTGTAATGATTCCGGCAAGTTCATTGCCCTTGCCGCACGTTCAATTTGCTTCCGCGCCATTTCAGCGGCCGAAAATTTTTGTCGAGTAGGCATTTCAAACCTCCTTTCTTCCCCATCCTGAATTAAGTTCAGGACAGGCTCTTAATCCTCTCCCTTCAAGGGAGAGGGAAGGGTGAGGGTCTCGCCTTGAAAAAAACCTGCCGATTGCCTGAGACCCCAAAGGTGTTTAGGTAATTTAGGCATTTAGGAGTTTAGAATCTTTTCTACCTCTTCTTTATCCACTTCAGTAACATAAGGAATTCCGGAGATATCCGCCGCTTCCCGGGTTAATGCGGCAATGTCATCCCTTGTGATGTAATCAAGAGCAAACTTTCTGTTTCCACACATTAACTGGCGCAATCCCTGTGCCAGACGCTCAATATAAGTATAAACACCTAAGGCACCGGTGGAAAGTTTGTCAAAGTCTTTTCCAAGTTCCCGTTTGAGGGCAGAAGCAGTAACAAATATCTCTTCTTTTTGATTTCCGAACCGCTCCACAAAGACAGGGATTTCTCCTTCTTCAATCTTTTTACCAATGGTTTTACCAACCATTGCGGCACAAACTATTGAACGAGCCATTCCAACAAGTTTTACATAAGGAGCACCGAGTGCCAGTGCCTTGAATATCTGGTCTTCAAATGCGATACCACCGGCAAAGGCAATCGTTGGGACATACTCACCTTTTTTAGCAAGTTTATCTACATAGAAGTAGGTTAGCGAATGGAGTTCGACTGGCGGAACTCCCCATTCATTCATCATATGCCAGGGGCTCATACCGGTGCCACCACCAGCGCCATCAACAGTGAGAAGGTCTATTTTTGCAATTGAGGAATATTTCACTGCCCTTGCTAAGTCTGCAGGTCTGTAGGCACCGGTCTTCAAAAAAACATATTTTGCTCCCGCCTTACGCAGTTCTTCTACCCTTTTAACAAAGGAATCGAGTTCAACCATTCCAATTCTTGAATGTCTTTCAAATTCAGAAAATGCCCTTTTTTCAAATGCCTTAATCACATTTTCGTCAAGTGGGTCTGGTAGCACTATATAGCCCCTTTTCCGCAATTCCTGGGCCTTTTTCAGTTCCTTTATCTTTACCTCACCACCGATATCCTTTGCACCCTGACCCCATTTCAATTCTACTGCCTCCACACCAAGTTTTTCAATAGCATATTCCTGAACCCCGAGCCTTGTATCTTCAACATTTGCCTGGAC
>CBFGJQ010000331.1:0-11210 GCA_965649095.1 Caldifarciminota bacterium
GATGATCTATCTTGTCCCTTTTCTTTATATTGTATAGGAATTTTTCAAATTCCTATGCAAAATTATAATGAGTATCATTCATACTGGCCTTTTACAGGGTATCAAGCCATTAGATATTTTTAAGGTCTTATCTGTAAAACCTTTAACCGCGCTTGATGAACTACCAAGGCCGCCATAGAGTAATAATCTCTTATTCTTAAAAAATTTATTTTTATGGGGAAATATGCCACGGTGAAAAAAAACACCGATAGGGCGAAATCCACCCTGTTTTTTGGGAAAACTTACCTCTTACCTTATTACAACCAATTCTGATATGTGCCGGTCTTATTTTAAGATTTTCCTGGCAATGGTTAATAATTCCTCAGCTAAACTAATAACAAACTTGGCATCCTCAAGTTTTAATTTGGCCTTTGGTTTATATCGAGCCTTTGCTCTTATTTCAAGAGCTAAGTGTAAATTTCTTCCCAAATGTTCGGGAAGTTCCCTGCTCAATACAAAAAGTCGGCCAAATTGTCCAACTACCCCACCATGAGAACCAGCAAGTGGCTCTTTTTTACTAATGATTAACGATTTAACAAGAAGTTCACAGGCATTATAGCCAGTATCAATTGCCAAACGAATTTTCTGATTGCTTAAGCCATCTTTTGCATATTCAAGATATTCTTCAGCCAAAACGAGATATTCGGAAAAATCCAGATCCCACTCGGTGCCTGTAAGGATAGAATATAACGGTCGCCCAAATTCTAAAACTTCCCATAAAAATGGTGAATGGCCGAGTGATTCTTCATACTCTTCTTTTGACATTGCAACGACTTCAATTATTTTATTTTCCTCGCAATTTATCTTAAATGCAATTTCACTCGCCGTTTCTAAAATTTTTCGTTCTTCGGTATTATTATAAACAATAAGAATATCAATATCACTTTCCTCGGCCGCCAGTCCCTTGGCAACACTTCCAAAAAGATAAATGCCTAAAATTTTGTCGCCAAGGCGCTTCTCTAATTCTGTAACGAATTTCTCAATAATTTTATTATTGGTAATTGTATTAGTTACTGAATTTGTCCTTTTTGTCCCCATAATGATAGTTTATCCATAAAAAAGAGACTGTCAATAACCAGATGATTTATGGTGATTGCTCAATCTTTGATGGATTGTAGTCGCCTCGCCAGAACCAATCCCTCTCTTGCTAACCTCTTCTCTATTTTTATTATTATTTTATAGTTCGTCTCAAAAGTAACTTGACAAAGTTTAAAAAGAGAGTGCGCAGAGCATTAAAGAATGAACGAATCAATCGGTGTCGTTTTCTTATATTCTTCCCTTGTTGGCGAATCATCTTTTTTAAAACATCAACATTCGGCGGGCAAAATCCACGGAGCGCGTTTCCCTTTAAATACACCCATAACCATTCAGCAGGATTACATTCCGGAGCATAAGCAGGCAATCGGTAAATCTTTAATTTTTTGCCGTAAAGTTTAAGGGCCTTTCTAGTAAATCTTAAGCGATGGGCATTGAGACCATCCCAAAAAAGAAATAGATAACCGGATAAATGACGGCGCAAACTCCGTGCAAACTTTACTACCTGACAACTTCTGATTGTTCCGTCTACCGAATGTAAGTAGAGATGGGGATTAGGAGTCAAAGCCGAAATTACAGAAAGTTTTGGCCAACTCATCCGATGAACAAGCACAGGTGGGTGTTTTATTGGCGCCCAAGTAGTACCACGAGACGGAATCAGAGAGAAGCCACTTTCATCAATAAATACCAATTTCGCTTTTAATTTCTGGGCCTTTTTTTAATAGCTGGCCATTTAACTTTAATCCACCATTGAATAGCTTTTTCGTTTCGTTCCATTGCTCTCTATAGTTGTCAAGATACTAAGGATATATATGGTGCCAGGGTAAGTCCTCAAGGGGTGGTGATTGATAGCTTCCCTGTATCAACCCAGCCAAACGACCAGATTTCACCGGCACTGGCATATGGCTCAGGAGATCAATTTCTTATTACCTATTCTGGTTTTTGTGATTCCATAAACAAACATCCTGCCAATACGATGCGCATCTGGGGCAAGTTCTCCCCGTTTGTGGGGGTTGAGGAGGATTTTGCCCGGAGCGAATTCCTTTTCCTTCAAATAGAACCCAATCCGTTCCATTCCTCAACCCGGGTAAAATATGCCCTCACCAAATCCAGCGCTGTCTCGCTCAAGGTTTATAACATCGCCGGGCAGGGTGTGAGGAATCTCGTAAATGGCAAAGAGAATCCCGGTGTCTATGAAGTCAACTGGAATGGTGAAGATGATGCCGGTAGAAAATTGCCCCAGGGCATCTACTTCTTGCGAATGGAAGCAGATGAATACACCGGAACAAAAAAGGTAGTGCTTTTGCACTGATGGAATCCTGTGGGCGGGTTTTACCCACCCGCTATTCCATCATTCTAACATTCTAACATGTTAGAATGTTGTAAAAGGTAAGAGGCTGCGTCATAACCTCTATTTGTCATTCTGAACCCTTCGCTTCTTGTCATTCTGACCCTGACTCTGAGCAAAGCGAAGAGGAAGGGGAAGAACCTCGCTCAGGGCAAGCTCCGTGAAGAATCTCGGTTTTTCAATACTTTTATTGAGATTCTTCGCCCCTACGGGGCTCAGACATCGTCCTTGAGGATAGGGAAGGAATGATATTGTGACACAACCTCTTATCGATTACATCCTGAAATAAATTCACCCTCAAAATCAAGGATTTGATGAAGCTTCAACCCTCACCCGAAATCGTTGCGGACTGGAGTATAATGGCTTTATATATTCCGGGAGGATTATCTCCGCCGGCAGGCTGTATTCACCGGGCTTTAAGTTTGTCGTATTTATTCTGATTGTTATATCGTCCTCTTCCATCCCATTAATTCGCTGGCGAGCCCCAGCAATGACAAGTGTATCAAGATTCAATCTTTGAATATTTACTACCTGCCCTTTCCCTTTTAAGACCTTGATTGGCAGGCTGGTAAAGGTGCGTTCAATAGTTGTATCAACTTCTACCTTCACCCGAACCACATTCTTTGATAACCGAATATGGGGTGGCGGATTGATGTTTACTTCTTTTTCAAATGAAGCGGATTGGTTCTTCAAATCAAGAGAGTCGGTAATAAACTCCCCTAAATCCTTCAAGATTTCTTTAGGCCCGGTGGCAATGATTGTATCAATAAGATGAATTTTATTTATTGAATACCCCTCTTTCAATGAACCTTTCAGTGGGACTACACCCTTCATCAACCTTTCTAACTTTTCATCAATCACCACCGTAAAAGAGTTTATTTCAAAGACTAAATTTACATCCCTTACCGGGATGATTAAATCCCTTGTTAGAATATTATTTAAGCCAGAATGGACCCTGCTTAGAGAACAGATTGCCTTTGGGGGTGATGCCCAGATACCAAATAGACTGCGCCCCCGGCCTGAGAAGATGACCTTCAAGTGAGGAAGTGAATCAACGAGAACAAAGGATTCGGGTAGTTCGCTGTAAGTGATATTGATAATTTTGGGATATTGATAATTTGTATCAATCGCTACAAAGAACCAAAGACCAAAGGCAAAGAGCAGGGCAAGAATCTTCCTGACCAAATCGGCCGTGAAGAATCCCAGAATAGCCTTTAATATTGGGGGCATAGAAAGACCATAATTCCCTTCTGAATATGGAGACGGTTCTCTGCCTGGTCAAGGACAACGGAATTTGGTCCATCAATTACCTCATCGGTGATCTCTTCCCCCCGGTGCGCGGGGAGGCAGTGCATTATTAGGTAGTCCTTTTTTCGGGCATTGGCTAAAAGTTCTCTATTCACCTGAAAGGGTCTGAAGACCTTTCTCCGCTCCTCAATCTCTTTTTCCTGACCCATTGAAGCCCAGACATCGGTATAGATCACATCTGCATCCACAACTGCCTCTATGGGATTATTTGTCCAGCGGACACTTCCTGCCTTGTTTAAATAATCCCCGTTTGGTTTATAGTTATCGGGAGTCGCAACATTCATCCTAAATCCCAGGACTGCCGATGCGGCGATTAAAGAATTGCATACATTATTACCATCACCAATGAATGCGATCGTCGTATCATCTAAATTACCCTTCTTTTCAATTATGGTGAAGAGGTCACCAAGAATCTGACAGGGATGCTCAAGGTCACACAGTCCATTTATCACCGGTACCGTAGCATTTTCTGCCAGTTCGCTTATTGTATTATGACTGAATACCCGTGCCATAATCATATCAACCCAGCGTGATAAATTTCTGGCAACATCACTGACCGACTCCCTCTTTCCGAGCTGGATATCACCTGGGGCAAGATAGATGGCATGCCCCCCAAGTTGTCTCATTCCCGTTTCAAATGTCACCCTGGTTCTTAAAGAGGGTTTTTCAAAGATCATCGCCAGTGTCTTATCTTTTAAAAGTTTATGTTCAACACCATCCTTCTGCTTCTTCTTCAATTCCTTCGTAATCTCAAAGATTTTATAAATCTCAGAGCGGTTCAGATCAAATATGGATGTAAGGTCTCTCTTCATCTTCATTTTTTATTATATAAAATTTTTCAGGAAAATCAATAAGGATTTACGATATACTAATGGATGGTGGACAATCGACAAAAAAATCTTATCTGGGGTTTCAGGGGCTCCCCTAATGTATCTTGTTTATTACCAGTTGCTAATAATTGACACCGTCCGATTATTGGATATAATTTCTCCAAGGAGATAAATTTATGGCGAAAGGGATTCTCTCTTTTATTAAATGTGCAGGTTGAGCAAGCAAGATTTCTAAGGCGCAGTTGGCGCGCGGATTGGCAAACCTGCCTGAGATTAAAGACCCGAACTTACTCGTGGGTATAAATACCGCTGATGATGCGGGAGTATATAAACTAACCGATGAATTTGCTTTGGTTTTGACGGTGGACCTGCTTGCGCCGGTTGTTGAGGACCCTTACACCTTTGGGATGATTGCGGCGGCAAATTGTATCTCGGATGTCTATGCAATGGGTGGTGAACCAAAACTGGCATTGAATGTGATTGGTTATCCCGAAAAAGGAGACCCGGCGATATTAGGCAAAATCCTTTCCGGTGGGCAGGCAAAGGCAAAAGAGGCGGGTGTAGTAATCTGTGGCGGGCACACATTCAATACGGAAGGAATAATGTATGGACTTTCAGTCTTGGGCTATATCCATACGAAGAGAATTATTACCAATGCCAATGCCCAGCCCAACGATGTAATTCTATTAACCAAACCAATCGGTGTCGGGACAATCATTCAGGCAATGTTGCTTGAACAGACACAGGGGATTGACCTTAATCAGGTAATTGCAGGGATGACCGCGCTGAATCAACGGGCATCACAGGTGATGAGAGAAGTCGGGGTTGATGCTGCGACCGATATTACCGGTTATGGACTTGTCGGTCATTTAATAGAAATGGCTGAGGCAAGTAAGGTGGGTATTGAACTATGGGCATCAAAGATTCCAGTTTATAATGGTGCAATTGAAATCATAAGAGGTGGAATTACCGAGCCGGGAATCAATATGAATTTGAATTCATTTAAAGATAAGGTCAACCTTCAGAATGTGGGTAGTGAAATAGGAAAACTCATCTTCGGTTCCGAGACATCCGGCGGTCTGGCAATTGCCCTGCCCGAGAATAAGGTGCAGTTATTCTTAGAAAAATATCAAAAGTCAGCCCGGGTAATTGGAAGGGTTACAAAAGAGAATCCCGGACATCTGAAGGTTCTTCCCTAAATTATAATATTATCGATCAACCTGGTCTTACCAAAGAATACTGCCAGGGCGATGAGGTCTCCTTTTTTTAGGACCTTTACTGGCGTCAGGGTGTGTCTATCAACAATCGCAATATAGTCTATCCTTCCCCCCTTCTCCTCAATCATCTGCTGCATCCTCTGAATAATATACTCGGGACTGCGCATATTCTCTCTGTAGTATGTGCCCCTCGCCCATTGGAGTGCCTGATAGAGGACCGGGGAATTCTTACGCTCCTCCGGTAAAAGATAGACATTCCTTGAACTCATTGCCAGTCCATCTGCCTCGCGCACTATTGGTCCAGTGATTATCTTCACATCAAGATTCAAATCCCTTACCATCTGTCTGATGATGACTGCCTGCTGGTAGTCCTTTTCACCAAAGAAGGCGATATCAGGTTTAACAATATTAAATAGTTTTAAAACGACCGTTGCCACCCCCCGAAAGTGTCCGGGCCTTGATTTGCCACATAAGACCGAGCTCAACCCCTCCACTTCCACATAGGTCTTGTAGCCTTCAGGATACATCTCCTTCAGCGAAGGATAAAAGAGTAAATCTACCCTTTCTCCTTTTAAGAGCGCTTCATCCCTCTTCAAGTCCCTTGGATAACGGTCATAATCCTCATTCGGTCCGAACTGTATCGGATTGACAAATATTGAACATACCACATAATCACTGTGCTTACGGGCAATCCTTATAAGGGATAGATGCCCTTCATGGAGATAACCCATCGTTGGGACAAAGCCGATGGCCTTTCTTCTTCTTCTCACCCGGGCAAGTGCCTTCTTTACTAACTCAATCCGCCTGATAACTTTGATTTCTCACCCCCTGTCTCTTTTGAAACATACTTCAAGGGGATTCTCCCTTAAAGAATCCTAAGCTCCCCCATATTCCCCTTTTGTCCATTTCTCTTTTTGTCAGTCTCTTACTATTAGGAATTTGCCATTGGTGATTGTATCATCTATTCTTATCCGATAGAAGTAGGCACCGGGTGGTAAGTTTAGTCTTCTTTGGGCAATATCATATACAATGTTATGCTTACCCTTTTTAAGAAAATCTTCAAAGGTATCTATCCTCTGTCCGAGCGAATTGTATATTTCAATCTTTACATTAGTAGCAAAGGCTAAATTGACCGAAAAGTTAATGACACCTTTTGTTGGATTCGGATAGGGCACAAATCCATTCATGGATTGGGCAATCTGCGCAAGGACTGCCACCGGAAGAATCCGGAATGAATATAACTGGGGTGGCACATAGGAGGGAGATGTCCTTCTTATTCCCTCATTATTCTTTGCCAGAAGATAATAATGGACAGTATCACCAGCGGACTGGGGTGGGATATAGCCCGCATAGACACCCGGGGTATCAAGAACTGGACTTAAAGGTGTTGTGGCAAAGGTCGGGTCGCTATTTATCTTATAGTAAACCAGCGTTGATTCGGGAATCAAATTGCTTGAGGTGATTATCCGAGCTTGAATGCGATAGGGATTTGTCGTATAGAGTGTATCAGAAAGTGGTGTATGGACAATATGGATATATTGGGACTTTGGAACCGGCATCGTGATACAATGGATTGCCCCACCCGAACCTGCCATTGATGAGCAATTGATTCCTACGACTTGATAACCCGGCAGGTATTGTTGATAGGTAAGCAGCGCCTGCTGATCTTCCGGGAGTCCCCAGGTTGGCACCAGAATTCTATCATTGACAAAGAGTGAATTGAGATATGTTGGTGGTGCACTGGATGTTGACCAGGGTATCACAATCCTTACTACCCGATAGGGAAATCCCTCTCTGTTCTTACAATTGGCAATTGAATCAGCCCGATTGTCAAGAACTGTATCATTGGGATGGCCGGATGCATACTCCCCAACCATTATTAGGGTATCATTTAAGATCTTTGTCCAGATGTCAATATGCCCGGTATATTCAGTAAGGATTCTTTTCAGAGGAATGGTCTGCTCAAGTCCATTGTAGGCAAGCATTAGCGAATCAATCTGCTGGGCATTATAAGAAGGGTTCTCTTCGTAGATTAGACTGCTGAAGAATCCCGTATTGTGTCCGTCAACCATAAAATTCCCCCCCGCATGTTCTAACGGTGAGCCATAGACCGGTATTCCCAGTGTATCACCAATGAGCCAGGGTATGGTATCATCCTGGGGCCTTGGCCGGTTATACTGAAAATCCACTATCCCTTCGGTATTATCACCTTTTCTTATAAACCAGGGGCCATAATCACGAATCCAGACTGAATTATAGGGAAAGATAAAGAATCTTACACTATCTAATGGAACACCACCACTGGTTAAATAACCCTTTATAGGGATTGTATCACTGGCCGTGGCAATAATATACGCCTTGCAGGTTGCTACTACATTCCGCACAATCTCCCGTTCTACTGAGTTAAAAATGCCATAGTCCCATGTGACGAATACAGCCCGGACTGGTTCATATTCGGCAGGGGTTACGACCATCATCCCCGGTGGAGCAGTAACGATATGCCCCTTACCAATCTCATCAACCCTCAGACTCTCTTCCGCAGTCATCCAGCGGGGTAAAAACTCCCGGGGTTTCTCAAAATAAAGGAGGATATATAAAATCAATCCCATAAAACCTTCCGTTGTCTATTTTAAACCGATATCTTTTAGATGGGTAAAGAAGAGTCTCTTTATCTCCTCAAGGCGTGCGGGGGTTTTTGCCTCAAAGCGTAAGACCAGGACCGGCTGGGTATTTGAGGCGCGAATAAGCCCCCAGCCATCACCAAAATCAACCCGCACACCATCAATATCAATTACTGGATAAGACCTCCGGAATAACTCCTTCAACCCCTCCACAATCTTAAATTTCTTCTCATCGCTCGTCTCAATCCTCATTTCGGGTGTGGCAAAGTATTTTGGAAAGATCTCTGCCAGCTCCGAGAGCCTCTTTTTATCGCTTAATATCTCTAATAACCTCAAACTCGCATATATTGCATCGTCATAGCCAAAATAGCGGTCGGCAAAGAAGATATGTCCGGACATCTCACCGGCCAAAGGTGCGTTCTCTTCCTTCATCTTCGCCTTGATGAGGGAATGGCCGGTGCGATACATTAGAGGGATACCACCCAACTGGACAATCCTTTCAATCAATCCCTTTGAACACTTCACCTCAAAGATAATCTTTGCACCGGGCTTCTCCCTTAAGACCTCCTGGGCAAAGATAGCAAGGAGCACATCACCCCAGATTACATTCCCCCTCTCATCCACCACCCCGATCCTATCGCCGTCCCCATCAAGTCCGATACCAACCTCATATTTATTCTCTTTTACACATCCAATCAATTCTTTAATATACTCCTCCACCACCGGGTCCGGGAGGTGATTCGGAAAGTTTCCATCGGGTTCTTTATAAAGGAGCTTATAGTCCGCCTTGAGTTTATTGAGAATCTCCTCAATTACCGGACCACAGGTTCCATTACCAGTATCTACCACCACCCTGATGCCCTCTCTTATCCTCACCCCTTTCAGGAGATAACCGATATAATCAGGGATTATCTCTTTATGGGTTATACTGCCCTTGCCCCGGGTAAATTCCCCCTTTAGAATAATCTTATATATCTTTTTAATCTCATCGCCATAGATGGTGGTCTTCTTTGAACAGACCTTTAGTCCGTTGAACTCCTTTGGATTATGGCTGGCGGTGATCATAATCCCATTGGGTATATCAAGGTGGAAGAGGGAGAAGTAAAGGACCGGTGTCGGCACCATACCAATCTCAATAACATCGCATCCGGTTTGGACAAGTCCCGCTGAGATTGTCTTACTTATTCGCGGCGAGGATAGCCTTGCATCGTAGCCTAAAACAATTTTATTATTACCCAATCTCTGATAATATGTCCCCAGGGCCAAGGCAAGGAGAGAGAGATTCACTTCATTCAGGTCCGTATCCGCAATCCCCCTTATATCATACTCACGAAAGATATTCTCATTTACCATAATTGCCTTTCTACAAACTCTATTGCCTCCTCAATTATCCGGCAGGCCTGTTCCGCCTCATCCTTTGTAATCATTAAGGGGGGAGAAATCCTTAAAGAGTTAAATCCAGCCCCATAGATTATGAGCCCCCGCTTGAAGCACTCGCCGGTGAGGACCTCCTTTATATTCTTGCCATCCTTAGTGACTGCCTTTGGAAACGGCTTTTTCTCCTCCTTATCCTGAACAATCTCCAGTCCGATCATCAAGCCCAGACCCCTCACCTCACCGATGATTTTGTGGCGGTTGGCAATCTCATTGAGCCTCTCTTTCAAAAATTCCCCAACCACCCGGGCGTTCTCCATCAGACCATTTTCAATAAGATTTAAGGTGGCAAGCCCGGTTGAGGCACATACCGGATTTCCACTAAATGTTGAGCCATGGGAACCCGCAATCCAGGCGCGGCCATCAACCTCTGAGTCCATCAACTCGGCCCTTCCCACTGTGGCACTCATCGGTAGTCCTGAGGCCAATGCCTTTGCGATGAGGATTATATCGGGGACGGTATCAAAATGCTCACAGGCGAACCACTTCCCGGTCCTTCCCAAACCACACTGTATCTCATCAAAGATTAGAATAATTCCGTATCTATCCGCAACCCTCCTCAATGCCGGGAGAAACTCCTTTGGAGGGACGATATAACCGCCCTCGCCCTGGATTGGCTCTACCAGTATCAACGCTACATCTTCCGGGTCAACCAACCTTTCAAATATGACATCAGTGAGGTAGGAGAGGCAGTAGGGGATCGGGAGGCCTTCAAACTCCTTCTTTAAACATTCTGGATATGTCTCATTGAACAGGCAGTTATAACAGTATGGATATGGGGTATGGATGACCTCCGGGATGAGACTTCCGAAATGGGCGCGCTGAACTCTCTTACTTCCCGACATCGTCATTCCCGCAAATGTCCTGCCGTGGAATGCTCCAAAAAAGGAGACCATTCTTGGCCTTTTTGTATAATATCTGGCGATCTTCAATGACGCCTCAATTGCCTCGGCACCAGAACTTCCAAAATATACCCTCTTTGGGAATCTTCCGGGTGTTATCTTTACCAGTTTTTCCGCAAGGGCAACCTGAGATTCATAGTAAAAATCGCTCCCTGAGATATGAATCAACCTCTTCAATTGCCTGGTTGCCGCTCTAATTACCTCAGGTGGGCAGTGCCCTGCCCCAACAACCGCAAATCCTGCCCCGAAGTCAAGGTATCTCTTCCCTAAAACATCATAGACCCAGCAGCCTTTTGCCCGCGCTACTACCAGCGGAATCTCCCTGGTTCGGGTATGAGCACCGAACATCACCCTCTTATCGCGATTAATCAACCGCTGTGCCTTTTTACCTATCTTTGGGGGGGAATATTTTATAAATTCCATAAACCTCTCCTTTTTGTTATAAAAGATTCAGATATTGAGTCAAAAATTGCGGG
>CBFGJQ010000332.1:0-23035 GCA_965649095.1 Caldifarciminota bacterium
AGTCCACTTTTTTAAAAAATCTCCCGCACGCCCGGCAATAACCTTCTAAGGCGTGTAATTCTAAATTCAATTTTTTCCCATTTTCTTTGATTATGTCTAAAATTCTCTGCTCTTTTCTACACTCAGGACAAATAAATATACCACGTGAAGAAATACCTTTGTGTGGGTTAAAAATATAGTTACATTTAGGGCACCCTGCCTCAGTATTTCTAATATCGTTTTCAAAAACCTCTAAACATCTGGGACAAAAGACAACACTTGTATGATTACGCTGCGATAATTCATAATTTGTAAATAATTTTACTTCTGTCCCACAAAAATTACATCGCGCAACCTTCACCCAGAAATAGTACATAACATCAGCATTATGACCCTGGGGGCATTTTGTTACATAATATTGTTTTATAAATCTACCTGCACTTTTTTCCAGTTTGAGAAATTCACAATCCAGAGCACTTAAATCAACAGATTCAATCTCTTTCTTGGTGATAAACCACGCAACTGGATTAATATCAATCCCAATAACCTTACATCCCAATCTTATTGCTTCAACTATAGTAGTCCCTCCACCTATAAATGGGTCAAGCACAGTTTTATCTTTTAAATTGATGCCTTTACAAAATTTATCCCAGAGACTATGGTCAGACTCGTTATCATCACTGAAAGCTGCTAATATAATCATTCTAAAAACACTCCCTAAACGGCGCGCCCACCATTTATGCATCTGGTATACTGGCTTTTTGGCATTACCTTCAGCCATTGCAACATGATTTAATTTTTCAATCGGCAGGTCTTTTTCAATAAAGCTCATACCATCACGCATTATGTTTTAACAAATTTTCCCACATTGAATCACCGCTCTTGCCATATAATTCTTCAAACTGCCTTTGTAGTTCCCTAATTTTGGCATTGAGAATTTCTGAAAGCGTCTGTCCTTTGATATCCCTAAATTCTTCACCCACCTGGGCTGCTATTTTGTAAATTTCTTCAATACAATTTGGATCATCTGAAATAAAACCCCAGAATTCACGGCCAGTTAACCAGTTTATGCCTCCTTCTTTTTCTACATATTTTTTTACAATACTGCTGACTTGCTGTTTATTACCATAACACATACCAAAAAGAGCAATTGAACCACGATTCCTTCTCTGTGCCGAACGTAGCAATTGTGATATGCGCACTCCCAAATCCTTTGGAATTGTATTCGGACCACTTTTTACCTGAATATGGTAATGCCGGCCGTGTTTAGTTTTAAGGACATCAGCACCTTCAACACCTGTTCCTTCACTGAATACTTTGGCTGCTTCCTGGAGTGCAATTCCAAAAGATGTAACTGTGCCTCGTTCAAGCCGCTGATTAATTAACCATTTAACAATAGACCTTGCATCACTTAGTCCCATTTCGTTTGATAAAATCCGAATAAGAAAAGGATTTATATTTAAATCATCAATTCGCAGACTGCGAATTGTATTTATTCTATCCTTTATGAATTTTTCAAAAATCTCCTTTATTTTATTTCTCTTCGCTTGACTGATAGCCATATTTTCTCCTTTAGTATTATAAATAATCTTTAGTAGATGTCAATGCTAAAGACCGTCAAGGGCATAGCCAATCCTGGCATTAAGGAGAACGATTACGAGTGCGATGTTTTACATACAAAATTAATATTCCCGAGTCTTTATTCTCTCAACCATCTCTTCAAGGTCTGACATCACGGAAAGAATTTTTTCTTCCTTAATCCAGTAAACCCTTTCTCTAAACCTGACATCATACCTTACCAAATCTAATTGTCTTAGCGATTTTAAGACATGAGATACCGTAGAAATGGTGACTCCTAAAATTTCAGCAATCTCTATCGGTGTCTTCGCACCTTTTTTGAGAATATGCAGTATTTCATAAGCAGTTGGATTTGCCAATACTCTACAAATCCTCGACGCCCGATATCTCAATTCAGGAATTCTTTTTTTAGCCATCGCAATATTATATCCCATTTTCACATTTGGTCAATTGACCAAATGTGAAAATGATAGCAAATTACAGTAAGATGTTGCACCCAAATATTGACATAGTTCTACTTTTCTATAATATTGAAATTAGAGGTCAGAGTGAAAAGGAGAAAAATGGTGGATATAACAGGAGAGATAACCAATAAAATCAAAAATAAAGAAAAATATGTTTTGAAAGCAAGAGAGATTGGCATTACAAATGCCAAAATAATTGATACCAGAACTGTTGTCGTTGCCAACTGGGTGAGGTTGAAATGTCAATTCGGCTGTAATGGATATAACAAATACCTCACCTGCCCGCCTTTTTCGCCAAGCCCTGAATATATGAAAAAAGTCTTACGCGAATATAAAACCGGCTTACTTCTGCAGATTGAAAAGATTCCTCCCGAGAAAGAAGATAAAATCTGGCGTAAATTTAAAGGCATAATTGTAAAATTAGAAAGGGAGATTTTTCTTGATGGGTTTTATAAGGCTTACGGATTATCCACGGGACCCTGTCATTTCTGCAAGAGGTGTGATATTACAAAGGGGTGCGTAAATCCTGACCTTGCCCGTCCTTCAATGGAAGCCTGTGGAATAGATGTCTATCAAACGGTCCGCAACAACGGCTGGAAACTTGAGGTTGTTAAAACGCGAAAATCTTTATGTTCTTATGTAGGTTTGATATTGATTGAATAAAAAAATTCTAACTTGACATAATTGCCCAATGAAATATACTTATCAAGTGAGGTTTTTGAGACAGTTGAAAAACGTAAACAGGAATGGTAATTATTTAAAGAAGCACCAGTTCCAGCCCGGCCTACCCCTCTATTTTCAATCGTCTCAGGCGTCGTCATTGAAGTTGGTGGTTTTATCTGCCATCATAAAAAGGAGTGAGAATTTCTGTATTAATTTTCTAATTGATTTATCCATATACTATTTTTCATTATGGACTCAACCAGGATTGCTGGAGAAATTACAGTTACTAAAACTGAAAATGGAAAGGAACATCCTTCAGGGTTGTAACATCTTCTGGTTTTAATTCTTTTGATAGATAAACGAGTTCTACCCTGAATACTTTCTCTTTGTAATGCTCTGAAAGTAATTTAAAATATGGTTCGGCTGAATAATTATATCTAAAATCCCTTGCCTTTTTATAACCACCCTTACCACTTTTGAAAATCGCTTTTCCATAATGTGAATACAATTCGCCATTGGGGATGCATACTAACTTTAAAGCCTTTATACTCGGTTTTGCGTGTTCATGGATAACTTGAATAATATAAGTTAGACAGGGCTTTCTACTATTTCCCTTTGGATTATAGTATTGTGGGAGATTAGGTGAAAAAAATTTATTCACTTTATAAGAAGTTTGATTTATTGCAATATTTATTTTCCCCCTGTAATCGGAAGGATTATCAATGAGTGCAGTTTTAACTTCTATGTGGAGGAATGCGTCAGGCGCTTCAAACATCAAATCTGAACCAAGTGGTGAAGAATTGGGTAATTTCAATATTGAGGCAAAAAGTGATGCAATATTCTCTCGGCACCAACATCCAAATCAGAAGCCTTATAACCCTTTCTTGCTGTTTTTACAAAATTATCATACCAATCATTCAGGATTCTTATCCTTGAATTGAGCCCTTCAATTATTGGATTTAAATTTGCTCTTAAAAAAGTTAAAATATATCGGAAATATTCATTTTCTAATTTCTCAAGGTCAAAATCATTCAACATAAATAACCTCTTTAATTATCGGGCATCTCTTTTTAATTATTTCTAAATACTCTGGAACAAGCTCAATCAAAATTGCGCTTCTTTCCGTTTCATAAGCCACCTTACCAGTGGTTCCTGAACCAGCGAATGGATCTAAAACTACACCATTAGGAGGGCAGCCCGCAAGTATACATTTTCGGACTAATTCTTCAGGAAAGGTTGCAAAATGGGCTTCAGCTAAGGGTTGTAATTTAATACTCCATACATCACCAGGATTCTTACCTTTTGGATGGGGTTTAACTGTCTGCAATACCAGATGGGTTTCTGTGCCCCATCTGTCATATAAATCATCAAACTTCAAAATTTGCTTTAATTTAAGCCAATCATCTGGCAAGGGGACTGGACCACCTTTTCCCCATCCCCCGGTGTCTTTTCTAAACCAATGACCTGCAGTATCTCTATATCCCAATATTTTATCTATTTCTTTAACCTTTATACCCCTCTTTTTCCGCCAGAATCTTAGATAATCTGCTATTAGAGGTTGGAAGATTTCATACCGTCTTTGTAAGACCAGATATTCACCATATAAAGATTTCCTTGCCCCTGGTGAGGCACCGCGATTGTCAGGATTTAGTTTAAACTTACCTGAGTAAATTCTTTCCCGTAAAGGTATTTCGAATAAGGATGCGGGTTTGACCTCAATTTTATTACTGAAATCTGGTTCTGCATTTAAGAGTGGTTTTGGGAAACCGTGGCAATCATTGTGAGTATTAACATCAAAAATATTTCTAATATTTCTTCCGCACTCTTTACAGATTAATCCCACAGAGATTTGTGATTCCTTGTTAAAATCGTGAACTATTTCCAAGGTTTTATTGCCGTCATTCCACTCTACCTCAGCAAATATTTCGTGCTTATTATTTACAAAAACCCTCAAAACCCTTCCCTTCATTTTTTGGTTTTTAAATAAAGAATTCTCCACTTCAAAACCTATAATATCCTCGGGCTTTTTATCGTTTGAAAAATTTGAAACTGGCAGACGTAATTCATCAATTGATAAATAATAATTATATTTTGATTCTTTTTTTACAAATAAGAATACAGGTTCATATATATTTGAAAACCTTGAGTCAAGAGAAGATGGCATGGCATTTGGTTTATGCCAGATAATCTTATTCAAAAGTGTCCATCCATTTTTTTGTAGTTCGTTTGCCAAGAGTTCGGGTATTAGAAGTAATTCTTTATTATAGTATTTGTACCCTATATTCAAGAAAAAAGTGTCGGTTGATTTTAATATCCGTTTTACTTCGGTAAAGATTTTCACCAAATTTGAAATATAATCGGTGTAGGAATCTTCTCTACCAATTTGTTCAGGATGTTTATAATCTCTTTGCTGCCAGTAAGGAGGCGAAGTGATAACACAGTCAACAGAATCATCTGGTAATTTTGTCAATGCCTTTCTGACATCACCAATAAAAACAAAAATATCTTTATGCCCTACAATCGGTGTTTTCTTGTGATAAGTCTCGAGGATACTTAGTTGCTCCCTAATAGTTTCTGGCTCTGACTTTATTGACGCATATTGCATTGTCCTCCTATGTTTTTGCTTCATCTTTATAATTATAATAAATTCCTTTCAAATGTCAAGAAAGGACGGAATAACGCCTCTTCACTTGACCCAGTAAATGTTCTCTCTGAGTAATCGTTTAGTTTTTCCTAAATTGTAGTTGCCTGATTCATCAGGCTCTTTTATTACCTTTATAAATAACCCAATAAACCCGTCCTGATGAAAATCAGGATTGGGTAACTACATTTATTTTTTCCGTCCGACTTAAGCATGCCCTGACGAAAGTCAGGGTCGGACGCTACATTTTTATTCCGTTTTTGGGGAAAACTTACCTTTTACTCACCCTCCCCTCTCCCTTGAAAAGGGAGAGGATACACTTGAGGGTTCCATTAGAATTTTTGAAATTCCTATTACTTAGATTATATTCTTTAGCCAGAATTCTTATTGCTTTATGTCTCTGCCTCCTCTCATATCTTTCCATTTTTAACACAGAGTCAAAAATGTTGAGTCAAGATATTCCAATCTTTCCGATGGGTGTTCGCCCCTTTATTTCCGTTATTAAAACCCTGTGCACTGAGCCTGGTTCTATTACATCCTCCACAATTACCTCCTTATTTCCCCTTGTCTTACCCCTTGTTCCTTTTCTTATTTTTATATCCCCTCCCATTGCCTCAGCACTACCGGCAGAAAGGGGCTCTTCAAATAGGACTTCATATTCCTTACCAATCATTCTCCGCGCCTTCTCTTTGATTATACAATTTTGAATCTCAATCAGTCTCTTTAGCCTCTCTTTTATACACTCCTCAGGCAGTGATTGATAATTCGCGGCAATAGTGTTTGGTCTTGGCGAATAGCGATACATATAGGCATCATCAAATTTAATATTTTCGACCAAATCAATGGTTTCTAAAAATTCTTCCTCGGTCTCAGTGGGGAAGCCAACAATAATATCAGTAGTAATAGCTGCTTCAGGAATATTTTTTCTAATTTTTGCAATAAGTGCCAGATAATCCTCTTTTGTATATCCTCTATTCATCAATCTCAATATCCTATTATTCCCCGCCTGTAAGGGAAGGTGAAACCATTCACAGATATTCCTATTCTCTTTTACCACATCAATTATCTCATCATTAAAGTCCTTAGGGTGGGAGGTCAAAAATCTCAACCTGAATATATTGGTATTCAGGGCGACTATCCTTAAAAGTTCGGGAAAATTCGTGCCCTTATAAGAGTATTCATTCACATTCTGTCCAAGCAGGGTAATATCCTTCACCCCGGCTGCGACGAGCGCCTTTACTTCACTTAATATATCAGAAACCGGTCTGGAACGAAGTCTGCCCCGAACATAGGGAACGACACAATATGAACAGTAGTTATTACAGCCACGGCTGATTGATACGAAGTCTGAAACCCGTTTTGATTTACGACAGATATCTGTATATAACTCACTACCAACCGCAGTATCTATTATCTTTGTCTTTTTTCCCAAAACAAGGTTCAGATACTCAGGGAGTTTCCGGTACGAATCAGGACCCAGGACCATATCAACATAAGGGAATCTGCTGGATGTGAGCTCGCCTTCCCGAAACCTTGCCATACAGCCAACCGCAGCCAGTACCGACCCTTTCTTTTTGCGCCATCTCTTCAAGGATGAAATATAACCCAATGCCCTCTTTTCCGCATGCTCACGCACTGAACAGGTGTTGACGATAACAATATCTGCTTCGTCTATGTTCTCGGTTGGCTTATAATCTTCTCTTACAAGAATATTAAAGATGGCCTCTGAATCATTCTTATTCATCTGGCAACCAAATGTCTTGATAAAGAATCTCTTCATACAATCAACCAACAATCACTCCCCGCGTTGATTCCTTTTCTACAGCGGTTACCTTTACCAGAATAAGTTCCCTTTCTCGGCAGGGTTTATCTATCCTAATCCGCACATAGTTGTCCGTCAGACCAAATACAGTCTCTTTCTTCTTTTCAATGACCACCTCATATGACCTGCTCAGCATCCGTTTTCGAAATTCATAATTCTTTTCGTTTATGAGTCGTTTTAATTCCCAGAGCCTCTCTTTTTTCTTTAAATGAGGCACTGGGTCACCCATAGAGTATGCCTCGGTAATTGCCCTTGGCGAATAGGGGAATATATGGAGGTTAGTGAAGGGATTTTCTTCTATTAATTTGAATGTGTTATTAAATTCCTCATCACCCTCATGGGGAAATCCAACAATCACATCACCGCTGAGGGCAAAGTCACTAAAGTTAGAAGCGATCGTCTCAAAAATCCCTATCAGATCCTCACGAGTATATCCTCGCCCCATTAAGGTAAGAATTTTGTTATCTCCACTCTGAATTGGAATGTGAAAATGGCGGCAGAACGGTAGATCCTTTAAACACTTAATTAGTTCGGAACTAACAAACCTTGGTTCAATGGATGAGAGCCGAATCCGGGGCAAATCAGGAATCCTACCCAGCATCTTTAGCATCCCAATGAGTGAAGAGTTTATATCTGCCCCATATAATCCAATATTTGCCCCAACCAGCACAATCTCATTAAAGCCTAAAGACCTTGCCCAGGCAATCTCCTCTTTTATTACCGAAAAAGGTTTACTCTCAATATTTTTTCTTATCTTTGATACTACACAAAAGGTGCAGGACTCATTACAACCATCCTCAATCTTCAGAAAATACCTTGCCTTCTGGGGACGGGGAAAGATGCCTTTTATGATTTCACTTCTCCGGATTGTGTCAATGATTTCACTGGCCGGGGAAAAGGACTCTCGGCACAATTGGCAGGCACAGCCGGTGGCAAGGATTTTATAACCCGGGAATCTCCTCACCGCGCTTCGCAGTCTCTTCTGCGATTTTATCTCCGCTTCTTTAGTGACACAACAGGTGTTTACAATTACCAAATCTATCTGATTGGAAAACTTCTCAAGGAGGCAATTACCCTCATATTGATTCAATTTACAGCCAAGATTATAAAGAATTGCCAAGTTTACCCCACAGGTTAACAACATCCATCAAGGAGATTTCATCGTTGAGGTAGGGATAGGGGATTACTCCCCTACCCCCCTCACAGAACCGTGCATGGAAGTTTCCCCCACACGGCTCTTCGGTAAAACCTCATTGCTTCCTCTCATAACAAGATACATCAGGGGAGAACCCCTGAAACCCCCAGAGATGCTCCATCTTATAGTTGTGCACCTTCCCTCGGCGATCGGAAATCCCTGATGTATCTTGTCCATTTTTTTCCTATAATGAAAAATTTCATTATATTGGATAGGAATTTTTCAAATTCCTATTACCTTCATAATAACTAAATCTTAGGAAAAGTCAAGCGAAATTTCTATATTGCAATTTAAGGGGAAAAGGCTGGAGGTATCAAGGAGATTTAAATCGCAGACTTGAAATCTTTCAATTTTTAATTATAATATACCTAAAAAGGAGTAACAGATGATTACAATGGTCAACTTAAGGCACGATGAACTGCCAACCCAGTGGTATAATATACTTCCTGATTTACCAGAGCCACTGCCACCACCCAAGGACCCACCTGATGGTCCATCACGCATAAATAACCTGCCCAATCTCTTAATTGGTGAATGCCTGAAACAGGAATTCTCTTCCCAGCGCTGGATTGATATTCCCGGTGGAATCCTTGATTTATACCAGAAGGCAGGTAGACCAAGACCCCTTTTTCGCGCCACAAATCTTGAAAAGAGACTCCAGACCCCTGCCCGCTTATACTACAAAGGTGAATTCTTCAGCCCCACGGGTAGTCATAAGGTAAATACTGCACTTGCGCAATGCTGGTATGCGAAGCAGGAGGGTTATGAAAAGGTTACGACTGAAACCGGTGCCGGACAATGGGGAACTGCCCTCTCCTATGCGGCAGCGGTAACCGAATTAAAATGCATCGTATTCTGGGTGCGCAGTGTATATAACTGGAAAAAGGACCGCCTCCAATTTATGAAGATGCTGGGTGCTGAAGTCTATGCCTCACCCAGTCCTGTTACAGAATTTGGCAGGTCCCTATATGAAAAGAATCCCGAGCATGTCGGCTCACTGGGAATTGCCATTTCGGAAGGACTTGAGGCGGCACAGAAGGACCCAAAGGCAATCTATTCTTTGGGTTCGGTTCTGAATCATGTCCTGATGCATCAAACGATAATCGGACTTGAGGCAAAGAAACAGTTTGAGATATTTGATGACTATCCTGATATTGTAATCTCCTGCCTGGGCGGAGGTTCAAATTTTGGTGGATTTGCCCTTCCCTTTATTGGTGATGTATTAACCAGGGGTAAAAGAATAAAATTTATCGCCGCCCAGAGCGAAGTGGCACCAAACCTTCAGGGTAGTTATGAATATGACTTTGCCGATTATGCGGAGATGACGCCATTATTAAAGATGTATACACTCGGACATAAGGTTGATATGGCACCAATAAAGGGCGATGGACTGCGCTATCACGGCTGTTCGCCGATAATCAGTCTATTGAGAAACAAGGGCTACATTGATACAGTCGCCTATCCAAGGGATGAGCGCTATGTATTTGAAAGGGCAAAACTCTTTATGGAGTGCGAAGGATGGCTACCTGCCCCGGAATCCGCATATTCAATCTGCTGTGCAATTGATGAGGCAATCAAATGCAAAGAGTCCGGTGAAAAGAAGGTGATCGCCTTCAATGTCAGTGGCCACGGCTTCCTTGATATCCCAGGATACCGGGATGTCCTTGCCTGATTAAAGCCCATATTTTTTAATTAAACACCCAATAAATAGGCTCGCCTCTTTAAGCGTCGGATATTTGGCTATGAGCCAGGAAGAGATAAAAGATGCCTTAAGAAGAACCTGGCATCCATTCTTTGGTAGATTTGGAAGTCTGTTGCCGATTCAGGAACTCACTATACCCCATATACTGAATGGCGAGAATGTGGTTGTCATCTCACCAGCCGCAACAGGAAAGACCGAGGCGGTCATCGCCCCGCTTATAGAAAAGATACTCGCCGGAGGGCGAAACGGACTGAAGGTTTTATATATCACCCCTACCCGGGCCCTTGTTAACGACCTATTTAGAAGACTTGAAGAACCGAGCCGGACATTAAATCTAACCATCGGTAGAAAGACCGGTGATAGGCCGAAGATAGACCAGAAGAAGATACCAAATATCCTTCTCACCACACCGGAGTCGTTTGACTCAATGCTCTCCCGCCTGCCCGGGATATTTTTAAATCTCTCTTATGTGGTTCTTGATGAGATCCATCTCCTTGACAATACCCCCCGTGGAGACCAGTTAAGGCTACTTTTAATTAGATTGAGAAAGATCCTGCAAAAAGAGAATCGCAATTTACAGTATTGTGCACTATCCGCAACGATTGATGACCTCAAACTCGGTGAAAGATACTTTCCCAATCCCAAGGTCTGTCTCTTCAAATCACCCAGAGAAATTGAATACATCCTCCTACCCGTTTATAATTTTGTCAATGCGGTCTTCAAGATCACTCAGGAAAGGGGGGTTAAAAAGATCCTCGCCTTTTTCAATGCCCGAAGCCTGGTTGAAGGCTTTTCACAAAAATTTAATCATCCTCCCTTCTCCAATCGGGTCCTGGTCCACCATGCAAGTTTGCCCAAAAGTCGCCGAGAGGAGGTAGAGAGGACAATGAACCAACTGGACCGGGCAATACTCCTGGCTACATCCACCCTGGAACTTGGAATAGACATTGGTGATGTGGATGGAATTATACTCTATCGCCCCCCATACAATATCTCTTCATTACTCCAGCGGATCGGCCGGGGAAATCGCAGAACCGATAGACTATTTGCCATCGGTGTCTATTTAAATGGATGGGAGAAGATGCTCTTTGAGACATTCTTTGAATGTGCCCAGAAAGGGCTTTTGTACGAAAAGAGGTATCAACCATCACTCTCAGTCATTCCCCAGCAGATCTACTCTTATTTATATCAGCGCCGGAGAATCGGCACGACCCTCAATAGCCTTTATCAATTATTCAATTCAATATATTCTCTAGATATCATTAAAGCCATCTTGGGAAGACTCCTCAACGCGGAAATAGTTAAAGAGACGAGACCGGGTATCTATAATCTAACCGAACGGATTGAGAAGAGAATAACCTACGGTAAGATCCATTCTAATATCGCTGAAAAGTCATTTGGTGAATACTCGGTCTATGATATAAACCAGGGGAATTTAATTGGCCGGATTTACTATCTCTTGCCGAGATTCATCCTTGGTGGAAGACGCTGGGAAAGGGTTGAGGTTTTAGAGCGTGAAAAGAAGGTCTATGCCCGCCTTATTGGACAGGGACCGGAGTTTTCAAAGATCTTTGAGGGTAAGGGGGCCGGGAATTATAATTATCTCTTATCCGCGGTATTAAAAGGGAAATTGTTCCCGTTCCTGAAGCCCGAGGAGTTCCCATTCTTCTATGATGGCGAAAATACCCACATCCTCCATCTCTTCGGTTCCCTTTACGGTTTCATAATTGCCGAGGCCCTATTTGAAGAGGGTATTGAGGCAGTTGATATAGAGGGTAAGGTTCTCACCCTTAATAAGTTTCAAATGCCCGATGACCGATTCCCGATTCCCCAAGAGCAGAGTATAAAAAAGATAATCAGCGAAAATATTAAAAGATTTGAGGATGCCTTGGGCAGCGGTGCATTCTTCTACGACCTTCCTTTAGAGCTTCAGGTGGAAGACCATTTTTTAAATCTGGACATCCCCGGCTTCCTTGAGTTCCTATTTAAGATAAGACTCATTGCGATACCAGCCGAAAGATTACAGGAGGTAGTGAAGATAATTGGTTAGGCTTGACAAGCCGATTTTTTTGAAGTAAAATTATAGGATTATATTCGAATGGATATAAGAGAATATCTTGAGGCAAAGAGAAGGATTGTGGATGATGCATTGAAGAGATATTTTATAAACCGAAATTTCTTTTTTGAGATAATGCATTATTCACTGGAACGGGGAAAGCGAATAAGACCAATCCTCGCTATCGCCAGTTATGAGGCAAATGGAGGCAGGGATATTAAGGAGGTACTGCCCATTGCCTGTGGCCTTGAGTTAATCCATACCTATTCTCTAATCCATGATGACCTGCCGGCTATGGACAATGATGACTACAGAAGGGGTAGGGAGTCGGCCCACAAAAAATTCGGTGAGGCAATCGCAATCCTCTCCGGAGATGGACTATTCGCCTATGCCTTTGAACTATTAACCGAAGGGGACGATTTGATTAAGGAAAGATATCGGGTTATTAGAGAAGTCGCGAGGGTGGTTGGACCAAAAGGGATTGTATATGGTCAGATTCTTGACATTCAGGAACATAGCCGGCCCAGTCCAAAAATTTTAAGGGAGATCCACTACAATAAGACCGCACAATTCATTGCCCTGAGCATAAAGGTTGGGGCAATAATTGCCCGGGCTGATGAAAGGGTAATAGAGGCACTAACCAGGGCTGGAATCTACCTGGGAATTCTCTTTCAATATACCGACGACATACTGGATATCGTCGGGAAAAGGGAGGAACTGGGCAAGACTCCCCAGAAAGACTTAAAGGATAAGAAACTGACTGCACCCTATGTATATGGAATGGATGGGGCGAGATACAGAGCCCAAAGATATGCCCAATTTGCCCGAGATACCTTCACCAAACTCGGGGCGAAGTTTGAAGTCTTCAATCAACTCACCGATTTTATCCTCAACCGAACTTTTTGAAAATTTTATGCACCTCTTGGAAAAGATTGAAAAGCCCGCCGATATAAAGAGACTGAGTGAACAGGAACTCATCGCCCTTGCCGGGGAAATAAGAGAGATGATAATTACTACCACCTCCAAGACTGGCGGTCATGTAGCACCTTCCTTAGGGGTGGTGGAATTGACGATTGCCCTTTATTGGGTCTTTGATCTGGAAAGGGATAAGATAATCTGGGATGTTGGGCATCAGTCTTATGCCCATAAACTACTCACCGGAAGATATGAAAGATTTTCAAGCTTAAGAAGGCTTAGGGGGATAAGCGGATTCCCGAAGCGGGAAGAATCAAAATATGATGTCTTCAATACTGGACACTCCTCCACCTCTCTCTCGGCCGCCTGCGGAATTGCCATTGCCAGGGATTTTAGGGGCGATGATTACCACATCATCAGCGTAATTGGCGATGGTTCATTGGGTGCGGGTATGGCATTTGAGGCCTTGAACCATATCGGGCAATTAAAGAAGGATGTAATTGTTGTGCTCAATGACAATGAGCGTTCAATCGGTGAGACCGTAGGTGCCCTATCCCAATATCTCACAAAGATAATCACCACCCGCAGTTACAATAGATTGAGGGATGACCTCTGGGTATTCTTGGGTCGTTTCCCCCCCTATATAAGGGACCGGGCACGGAATGTAGCAAAGAGAATACAGGAGGCATTAAAGGGCTTTGTCTCACCGGCAGTAATATTTGAAGAACTTGGTTTTCGTTACATCGGTCCCCTTGACGGACATAAGATAAAGGACCTGATTACTACCTTCATGCGGGTTAAGGAGATGAGAGGACCAAGGATTGTGCATGTAGTAACAAAAAAGGGCAAAGGTTTTAAACATGCGGAAGAATATCCAGAACGTTTCCACGGTATCGGCCCCTATAATCCTCAAACAGGTGTTGAGAATAAAAGAGGAACTTCCTTCACCGATGTCTTCGGTGAGGCACTTGTCCGACTTGCACGGGAAAACAGAAAGATTGTAGCAATTACGGCGGGTATGTGCCTGGGAACAGGGCTAAAGAAATTCTCTAAGGAATATCCGGAAAGATTCTTTGATGTAGGAATCTGTGAGCAACATGCGGTAACGATGGCGGCTGGCCTTGCCCTTGAAGGATTCATCCCGGTCTGTGCGATATATTCTACATTCCTCCAGCGTGCCTATGACCAGATAATCCACGACGTCTGTTTGCAGAAATTGCCGGTAATCTTTGCCATTGATCGGGCAGGTCTGGTGGGTGAAGATGGACCCACCCATCATGGACCGTTTGATTTTTCCTTTCTCCAATGTATTCCTCATATTGTTATATCCTCACCAAAGGACGGCGAAGAACTTATATCCCTGCTCAAGACGGCAATAAACTATCGTGGCGGCCCCTTTGCCATTCGCTATCCTAAGGCAACCTGTCCCGAAGTCCACAATTTTGACCCGCCGGAGATCAAAATTGGTGAATGGGAGGTCCTGAAAGAAGGGAAAGATATCGCAATCCTTGCTACGGGTTCAATGGTAACGCCGGCGCTAAAGGCAATTGAAATATTAAATAGAAAGGGTATTCATCCCTTCCTTATAAATGCCCGTTTTATTAAACCCCTTGATACAGAGCTACTGGCGATAATTGGGAATAAGGTAAAAAGGGTCTTCACCATTGAAGAAAATTCCACAGTTGGTGGCTTTGGCTCTACCGTCCGTGATTTCTTTGTCCAATCTTACAAAGAAATATTGGTTGATACAATCGGACTGCCGGATCGATTCGTTGAGCACGGCTTGCGGGAAGAACTATTAAGAATCTGCGGGCTTGACCCAGAAGGGATTGTGAATAGAATTATAGAAAAAATATGACCATTTTAACGATCATACTTTTATTGAGTCAATTCACCCTTCCCTATGAAACCCGGGTATTTGTTGATTATGATGGGAACTACCTCATATATGCCCGATATTATCAACAGACACTGATAAGCATTGATAGTGTGATTCCCCTACCCAGTTATTTAAAGTCCAGCCTCCACCGCCGCAACAAGATGATGCTCCTCGGTGAATTAAAAAAGGAACTGGTCAAACATAGTGGCTATGCAGCAAAGGGACTCTTCGGCACATTTGAAATACCCCTGCCGAAAGGAGGGTTCAGTGACTTTATGGGTGAAACTGGAAAACTTGATGTGGGCGGTTATGTGAAGATAACACTTGGGGGCGGACAGACATTTATGCCCCACCTGCCGGGACAGGTCGGTATGTCAATGTGGCCAGAATTGAAGATGGAACAGGAGATGGCGGTAAATCTTGATGGTCAGGTTGGTGACCGTATGCGCGTATTCATTGACCACAACTCAACCAGAATTAATGAAACGGAAAATAAAGTCCGCGTTACCTATAAGGGAAAAGAGGATGAAATTATTCAGGAGATTGAGGGTGGCGATACCCAACTTTCAATTCCACCCACAACCTATACCGGCGATATACCCGCGCACCAGGGACTCTTTGGCATAAAGTCTACCTCCCGCTTCGGTCCATTGGAGTTAACCGCAATCGCCTCAAGGGAACAGACACAGACTGAAGAGATGGAAAAAACTGGGACATCATCATTATCTACCGATTCAATATTCTCAAAGGACTACGAAAAGAGGAGATTCTTCTGGCTGGGGACCCCTGATTCAATCATTGAATTGAAGGTCTTTGTCTATGACGAAAATCAAGGGAATAACAACAACAACATAACCCGTTATGGAAATGCCATCCTTGATGCCGATGACAACAACATCCCTGATGATACAACAAAGACGGTTTCGGGCTTTTTCACACTAAGGGAGGAAGGACTGGACCGTGATTATATCTTTATACCAAAGGTAAACATAATTGAAATGAAACAGGGAATACAATTGTATAATGAGGCATTGGGTGTCTATTATCGGAAGATTGATAGTCAGGGTAATGAAGATACGGTGGGGCTCCTCCCAGCAGGGCAGGATACAATCCAGTTGAAACTCATCTGCCCTAAAAACTACCCTGACACATCATCAATCCTGTGGAAGTATGAGTTGAAGAATTACTACCAGATATCAGTTCCGGGAGGAAGCCTCGATTCGGTCCAGATCTATTATATAGACCCCAGCGGTATTAATGACTACAAGGATAACCAGGGCAGGACCTATCTCCATCTTTTAGGACTTGATGATGATAAAAATGGTATTGTTGACCCATACCTTGGCTTTGGGGATGGTGGCTTTGACCGCTATCGTGGCCTCTTAATCTTCCCTGAGCCAATGCCCTTTACCAACCCAAACTTGCCCGAGCCGGATTCTGCTATATACTACAATCCCTATCAACCTTCCCTTATCGGGAAATACTATATTAAGAAAAGGTCAGTAACAATAACCAGAACCTTTGACCTACCCCCGAATACAAAAAGGGTTCGGGTATATGTAAATGACCAAGAATTGAAAGAAGATGGCTATTTTGTTGATTATGAAGAAGGAAAACTGGAATTGAGGGTTCCCCTCGCACCCACCGACCGGGTAAGGATACAGATTGAATATAGCCCAATCTTCTCTATGTCCCAGAAATCGCTCGTTGGCCTGCGCGGGAGTTCAAAGATCTTAGGTGAAGGCACACTGGGGGCCTCCTTCTTCTGGCGCACCGAAACCTTTCAGAGCACCCCTTATCAACACATCAGA
This sequence comes from Caldifarciminota bacterium, assembly GCA_965649095.1. Classification (GTDB taxonomy): domain Bacteria; phylum Hydrothermota; class Tepidihabitantia; order SM23-42; family JAOAFX01; genus JBDRWI01. The sequence continues at coordinate 16,706 of CBFGJQ010000332.1, forward strand.
CTTGGTGAAGAACCATTCAATAGAATGGTTCTAGAAACAGACTTCTCCCTGCCCAAGAATCTTCCTTCCTTAACGACATTTGTTGATAACCTTCCATTAATTGAGACAGAAACTGAATCAAAGTTTAATCTCAATTTTGAAGGTGCCTATTCATTCTCCAACCTCAATGCCCAGAAGGCAGTCTATATTGATGACCTTGAGGCAACGACAATCACCAACTCGGTGCAGATAACAAGACTCTCCTGGGCGCCCTGTGCAAAGCCGGTCAATGCAGATATAACAAACTTTGCGCCAAAACGATTAATATGGTATAACTTAAAAGAGAAGGAGCGCCTTACCACAAGGGATATATATAAAAATCCGGTTAATCCAGAGGAAATTGCCGATGTCTTGAAGATTATCTTTACCCCGGAAAATTCACAGTCCTTTGCCGGATTGACCCAATATATCACAAGTGAGGACCTAAGTGAGTGCGAAAATATAGAACTATTAATAAAAGGGGCAAGGGGCAGAATCCACATTGACCTTGCGGAAGAGATATGTGAAGACCAGTTAAGAAGAAACAAAAATGGACAACTGGTAGGTTATGGCACCTTAGAGGATGAAGACTTCAATCCCCATAACTTCTCCTTCAGCGAAAATGATGAGGATGCGGGATTGGACAGTGTGTTTGGTAATGATGGCTCAGGAGTTCCCGGTGATGATGGCAATGATGATTTCGACGAGAATGATTATAATAAAATAAATGGCACCGAAGGCAACCGCTGGTATGATACGGAAGACCTTGACCGCAATGGGGTCTTAAATACAAATAATATTTATTACAGTTATTCAGTTCACCTTGATTCAACAAGATTCTTAATTGATATGGATTTGAAACCGGGCTGGAAGATGTTTCGGATCCCAATCAAGGATTCGCTGATGTGGGATACAGTCTTCGGCACTCCGAACTGGAACAACATAAGATATGTTAGAATCTGGTTTGACAACTTTACCGCTCCGGAGACGCTACTATTATATAAGTTGAATATCACCGGTAGTCGCTGGAAGAACTTAGGCATTCAGGGGGACCAGGTAGATTCTTCGGAAATCTTTACAATCACACCGGTCAACACGGAGACCCACACCTACTACAAACCACCCTACCCATTACCGGTTGACCCCCTTACCAATAAACCGATCAACGAGGGTGGATTGGAGTTGAACCTTTTGAACATAAAAGGGAATCACACCTGTATTGCCCACCGCCGGTCCGACCGTTATCATGAAGATTATCGTGCCTATGATACACTTATCTTCTATTTCCGCGCCCTCCACTCAAACCCAGAGATTACCCTTAGATTTGGTGCTGATTCAATGAATTTTTATGAATACCGGACCAATTATGAAGATGGTAGTATTGGCTATAATGACTGGCGGGTCTATAAGGTGGCTTTTAAAGACTTTTTGGACTTAAAGAGAAGGACTAAGGGAAATGGAGAGGATTCTTCAGGGAATTATCGCGTCAAAGGGAATCCTTCAATATCAGCAAATGCCTTTTTTGAAATAAGATTAAAAAACCCCTATACTACCCCATTAACTGACACAATCTGGTTCAATGATATCAAACTCAATACGCCTAAATATGAAGTGGGTAGGATTCTTAAGGCAAATAGCCGTCTGGATATTGCCGACCTCTCAAGTCTCTCATTCGGATACCAGGAATCAAATGGCAAATTCCGGAGACTCTCTGAATCAAACGCCCTGCCCGACCAGAGTGAATCAAGAGACTACTCTGCAAATGCGAACCTCAATTTGAATAAAATCCTACCCCGAACCTGGGGTTTTAATATTCCACTTGGCTTGAGCCATTACACCTCAACCCGGAGGCCGCGATTTTCTACTTTCATTGCCAATGATATTGAACTTGATGCGGAAGAGAGAAAAAAAGAAGAGACAAAGACCACGACCAATGGGTATACAATTCACCTTTCGAAATCAAACTCCAAACAGTGGTTATTAAAACAGACCGTGGATCGGTTATCATTTGACCATGACCGCACCCTAAGTGCCACTGCCGGTGGAACGAGTGCCGATACCTCAGATTTAAGAAATTATCGCAGTAGTTATTCAATTGAGCCGAAGGTCTCAATCAAAATCCTTAAACAGGAAATATCCCTCTTTCCCCAGAATTTAAGTTTCAATGCCCATTATGCGGATGATCGGGTAAATTCCTATTACCGTAATTCCCCGGATTCTTTATATAAGCTACGGGATGGTTATCCCCAGCGCCGCCGGACTCTCGCCCCGTCATTTTCGGCGAGCTACCGTCCCCACTCAATTGTAAGCACCAGTTTCTCCTTCTCCCAGATGCGTGATTCTGTCTCACAGAAGAGAAGATTTGGTGAGGAGATTGGGCGGAGTCAAAACTTCAACCTTAATGCCGCCAAGAGTCTATTTGTTATCAGTCCAAGTTTCAACTTCAATTCTAACTATAACGAAGACCACAGTTTTGAGATGCGCCAACCCGAGGACCGCCGGAGTGTCTCAAATAATTCCCGCATCAGTGTCTCAACTCCTTTTGATCTTAAAAGATTTGTCAGGTTCTTTACCCAACTGCGCGATGAATCAAAAGATTCACTCCTGCTCCCGGGCTCCCCATTGTGGATCGTCAAACAGATAGAAATCTTTGTTGATTATCTCCAGAATCCAACCCTGAGTTTCTCCCGGCAGCGCGGTTCTGGATATTATACTACCGTTCGCCCGCAACTGAAATACCAGTGGGGATTGGTTGATACTATTCCCAAAACCGAAATTGCCCCTAATAGTTTCGCATCCCGGAGTATCACTGATAACTATAATGTAAATTCCGGAATTAGAATCAAACGGATTAGTCTCAATGGTGGCTATGGTTATCAGTTAACAAGAAGTTTTGCCTTAAGTGGAAATGAGAATCGCACCGCTTCCTACACCTATCCCAATTTGGACCTCACAGTTTCGCAGGTGGAGGCATTACCGATTTTGAAAAGATACACCCGTTCTGCCAGTATCAATTCAAATTTTAACCAGAATTACCAGAGACAGTATACGGTTGTCCCCGATACCCTTCCTGAATTGACCGCCACATCCCATTCCATCTCCTTCAATCCAATTGTGGGCTGGCAGGCAAATTGGGTGAGAGGTATTACTACAAGCACATCAATCACTTACAGCCAGACCGATGCTGCGCAATATGTCGGTAATTACATCAACCCAACCCGGTCAGTAAACCGAGGCGGAAACTTTTCAATTGGATACACCTTCAGTGCGCCGAGAGGCCTCAAACTCCCCTTTTTGCAGGGAATTAAATTTACCTCCAATCTCACAACGAGTCTGAATTTCAACTATACCCGTAATACAAACTATGCTGCCTCACAGGAGAATCCAAATGTTCTGGATATGGAAAACCCAACGAGCGATGGAGAATCATCAACATTAGGAATTTCAATGGATTACAACTTCTCCTCCAGTATCACCGGCGGTGCAAACTTTAATTATACATCAAATAGAGACCGGATCTCATACATCAATGACTCAAAGAGAGTGGATTTGAGTATATGGCTGAATATAAGCTTTTAGAAATTAAAAGACAGGCATTAAAAGGAACCTTAAAGATATTCGTGATGTCTCTTTACTTTTCTATTTGCTCTTCGGCCGATTTATACGATTATTTCAGAGAATTCTGCGAAATCGGAGAAAGGGTACCCAACACACCGGGGCAGCGCCTGGCACGGGATTATATAATCAGGCATCTAAATAACCCGGAGATAGACTCTTTCTTACAGGAAGGAATCTGGTTCTATAATATCTACCAGAAGTTTTCTGGAACCGGTGAACTCATTGGGATTGCTGCCCACTGGGATTCTGACATTAACTGTCCCGGTGCAAATGACGGTGGTTCCGGTGTCAGCATCCTATTGAAACTTGCCGACACCCTTAAAAAGAATCCACCCCGTTTAAACGTTCATCTCTTGTTCTTTGATGGTGAGGATTTAGAAAAGGCAGAACTTATAGGCTCAAACCACTTTGCATCAAAATGTCTTGAGCACTATTTGTTTATCCTGGTTATTGATATGGTGGGGGACAAAAATTTACAGATCTACCAGGAGGGGCATTCTGTAAAATTCTTCCCCCAGCTTGTTGATTCAATATGGCGGATTGGGATGAAGACTGCGCCCAATGTCTTCATCCCCACAGTTAAGTACTACATTATTGATGACCACATTGCCCTGATTAAATATGGCATCCCCGCTATAGATATCATTGATTTTGACTATCCATATTGGGATACGCGCGATGATACATTTGATAAATGCAGTAGCGAGAGTTTGAACACGGTATATCAATTTCTCTTAAATATTGTCTATGAGAAAGGAGAATATTAAAATGAAACCAAAAAGCGAATTCATCGTCCTTCTAATTCTGGTGGCAGTTCTCCTGGGAGTGAATCTCTCCGCATATATCCAACGGAAAGGTGAAGAGAAAGTAATGGAACTGATAATTGAAGAAGGCACCAAACCAATCTCAATCAATACTGCCCAGGAGTCCGAGCTTGAAGGTCTTCCTGGCATTGGACCTGCCCTGGCACGGCGGATAGTTGAATATCGCACCCGCCAGGGTGGATTTAAGGACTTAAGCGAATTGAAGAATGTAAAGGGAATCGGCGAAAAGCTATTCAGTAAGCTCTTACCGTTTATTGAATTATAGGTGCTTATGAGGCTCGTCACGAATCAAGAGATGCAGGAAGTTGACCGGTGGGCTCAGAAATCACTTGGTATCCCCGGAATTGTGCTAATGGAGAATGCGGGAAGGGGCTGTGTGGAAATATTAAAAAAATATTTCAAATTGAATGGCTTGAATGTTCTTATCATCTGTGGCCGGGGTAACAATGGGGGGGACGGAATGGTAATTGCCCGTCATCTAAAGAATCAGGGGAGTAATGTATCTGTCATTCTTTTGGGTTCGGCAAAGGAGCTGAAGGGAGATGCCCTCTTAAATTATACAATTTTGAAGAATTCAGGGGTAAAGGTCTTTGAAGTTGATTCCCCACTTAAGTTGAAGAGGGCATTCTCTTCATTCCCCGCGGATTGCATTGTTGATGCAATCTTTGGCACTGGCTTTAAGGGAAGACCCACCGGGATTTACAAGCGGGCGATAGAATTGATAAACGATTCAGAAAAATTCATCCTCGCGGTAGATATACCATCTGGAATAAATGGTGATACCGGCGATTTTGAAGGGAGTTGTGTTGCCGCTGATGCCACCGCAACGATGTGCCTGCCCAAAAGGGGGATCTATCTCTTTCCCGGTCGTGCCTATTGTGGCAGTATTTATGTAGTTGACATTGGTGTTCCGCTCGATTTAATAAACGATGGCTATCCAAGGGTTATTGAATATGAAGATATCTACCAGATGCTCCCCTATCGCCCCCCCGATGGGAATAAGGGAACATTTGGCCAGGTGCTTATTGTTGCCGGGGCGAGGGGATTTTCAGGGGCAGCAGCAATGGCCGCCATATCAGCCCTCAAGGTGGGAGCGGGTCTTGTGCGACTTGCGGCACCCAATAGTATCATCAATGCCCTGGAGGCAAAGGTACTGGAGGTGGTGAAGGTTCCGCTCTGTGAAACGGAAGAAGGAACAATCAGCCCTGAGGCGATCAGTGCCATCTCGCCCCTACTTGAAAAGTCTGATGTTGTGGCGGTTGGCCCGGGTATTACTACAAATGCAAAGACAGTTGAATTTCTTTTTAAACTCTTACCGATGATAAATAAGCCGCTGGTAATTGATGCAGATGGAATAAATATCATTGCCCGAGAAATTTCAATCTTGAGAAAGATTAAATCCCCCTTTATCCTTACGCCCCACCCCGGGGAGATGAGCCGGCTTATTGGTATATCGCCCCAAAAGATCAATAAAGACCGTATCACAATTGCAACCAGATTTGCCTGTGAATTGGGAGGGGTTCTGATATTAAAGGGAGCACCCACAATAATTGCCAGTGCCTCGGGCGAGGTCTTTTTGAACCCCACTGGCAATTCAGGGCTTGCCAGTGCGGGCAGTGGCGATGTCCTATTGGGTATGCTTGCGGGTTTTTTAGCCCAGAATCTATCACCCATCAAGGCAGCACTTCTTGGCGTCTTTCTCCACGGACTCTGTGCTGATTTAGCAATGGATGAGGATAATAACGAGTATTCCCTTACCGCTGGCGACTTGCTTAAACTTATTCCAAAATCAATAAATTTTATTTTAAATAAAAGGTATGAAATGGCTAAAGGTGATGAGTAGTTTAAAGAGGAAAAAGATCTTGATCAC
>CBFGJQ010000333.1:0-1947 GCA_965649095.1 Caldifarciminota bacterium
AAAAGAAAAAGTGCTCGCTTGAAGAGGCAGTTTCAGTTGTAAAGAGCAACGACCGTATCTACATCAGTGGTAATGCTGCAACACCAATGACTCTAACTCAGGCACTGGCGATGCGTAAAGACGAATTGTATAATGTTGAAGTCACCCATGTGCTCTTGTTTGGGGATGACCCATTATCAAAACCGGGAATGGAAGATCATTTCCGACATAATTCTTTGTTTGTCGGACCCGGTGACCGTGCCGCAGTAAACGAAGGAAGGGCTGATTATATTCCGGTATTTTTGTATGAAATTCCGGATTTATTTTATGCTGGGCTCCTGCCTCTGGATGTTGCCTTTTTACATTTATCACCACCCGATGAACACGGATTTATGAGTTTCGGAGTTGAATGTCTTGCATCAAAGTCTGCTGCGGAAACCGCTAAGATTGTCGTTGCCCAGATAAACGAAAAGATGCCGAGGACATTGGGCGACTCGTTTATTCACATATCTCGTGTTCATAAAATTGTTGAGGTGAATGTTGATTTGCCTGAACTTGAACCTGCACCATTTACCGATGTGGAGAAGAAAATTGGACAGTATATTGCGAATCTGGTAGAGGATGGTTCAACCTTGCAACTGGGAATTGGTGGTATTCCAAATGCAGCATTAAAGGCAATGTTTAATAAAAAAGACCTCGGTGTCCATACCGAAATGGTTTCGGACAGTATTATGGAGGCAATTGAGGCAGGTGTTATTACCGGGGCAAAAAAGACATTACATCCATATAAGGTTGTTGCCACATTCTATTTGGGCTCGCGTAGGCTATATAAATTTATTGATAATAATCCAATTTTTGAGACACACCCGACAAATTATACAAACCATCCGGTAATTGTAGCACGTAATGACAAAATGGTGGCGATAAATTCCGCAATTGAAGTTGATATTACCGGTCAGGTCTGTTCGGATTCGATCGGGACTAAAATCTATTCTGGCTTTGGGGGACAGGTGGATTTTATTCGTGGTGCTGCCCAATCAAAGGGCGGAAAGCCGATTATTGCTCTGCCATCTACCGCAAAGAATGATACGGTTTCTAAGATTGTCCCAACCCTGCAGGTCGGTGCCGGTGTCGTGACGACCCGGGCGGATGTTCACTATGTTGTGACTGAATATGGCGTTGCATATCTCCATGGTAAAAATTTGCGTCAGCGCGCCGAAGCACTAATAAATATTGCCCATCCGAATTTCCGTCCCTGGCTGGAAGAAGAGGCGAAGAAGAGGAGGTTGCTTTAATAATTGGGTAATTGTTATAAGGCATAGCAACAGGTATGGTTATAAGTTAAAAGGTATGGTGGTATATGGGGAAAAAACCGGTTAGAAGTTTTCGTGATTTAGAGGTTTATCAAAATGCATACAATGCTTCAATTGAGGTAGCAAAATCAATTCTTCCCAAATTACCCGATTGTGAGAGGTTTGATCTTTATAATCAATTGAGTAGATCAACTAAAGCCATACCCCGTCTAATTAGTGAAGGCTTTGCAAAGAAACATCAGAAATCCGGATTTCAAAAATACTTAGATGATGCGTTAGCAGAATGTAATGAAACAATAGTCAGTCTTGAACAAGTAAGAGACATTTATGGAGTTGAACCAGAACTTTGTGAGAAGTTAGTAAGAACTTATGATATATGCGCCCGCCAATTATTTAATCTTGCTGAGGCCTGGGATAAAAATAGGAGGCGTAAAACCATGCCCAATAACCTTACCAGCTGCTATGCCCATCAACTTAATGCCTTCTCTGTTTTCCATCTCGCCATTGCCGTAAAAAGCATCGCGGATAGCCTCAAGATATGGCAGGACATCTTCGGTTTGAAATTGCTCAAAATCACTGATGTCCCTGACCAGAAGGTGAAGGTTGCAATGCTTGAGATTGGAGATATGCATATTGAACTGCTTGAACCACTCAA
>CBFGJQ010000334.1:0-1942 GCA_965649095.1 Caldifarciminota bacterium
ATAATTGTAGTATGGTGCAATTAGTTAAAAGAGAAATATTTGATGAATTATCAGCCCATGTTCTGAAAAAAGAGGTAACTGTTATTACAGGACCCCGTCAGACAGGCAAAACAACCCTTCTCTTTCAATTAAAAGATTGGTTAATAGAAAAAAAGAAAGTTCTGCCATCGCAGATAAAGTTTTTTAACCTTGACCTGATTACTGACCTTGAAGGACTTAAGACTCAGGGGGAATTTATAAAATTTCTTAGAGAAGAGTTGAGGAGGGAAAAGTTTCTCTATGTTTTTATTGACGAAATACAGAGGTTGGGGAACCCAGGAAAATTTTTAAAAGGGATTTATGATTTAAATCTACCTGTAAAATTTATCGTGACAGGTTCTTCATCACTGGAAATTAAATCCAGAATATTTGAATCGCTTGCAGGAAGAAAAAGGGTTTTTAATTTATGGCCCTTTTCTTTTAGTGAATATCTTAGATTCTCTGCTCCTGAGCTCCTGAATTTGATAGAAAAACGAAATATTTCCTATATAAACAAACAAAAGATACTTGAACATTTCTATGATTTTACAATTTTCGGTGGATACCCGCGAGTTGCTTTTGCTCAAAATAGAGATGAAAAAATAAAAATTATAGGTGAAATTTATTCAAGTTATGTGGAAAAAGATATCGTCGGTTTTATGAACATAAAACATCCTCTCACATTTACGAAATTGATTGCAGTACTTGGTGCTCAGACCGGCGGGCTTGTAAATCTTCAAGAGATTTGTAACACCCTCCGAATAAATTTCAGGACAGTAGAAAACTATATATCTGCCTTAGAGAATACTTTTGTTATTAAACTTATCCGTCCTTATTTTACCAATATCAGAAAAGAATTGACAAAGATGCCCAAGGTTTATTTTGCAGATAATGGGCTCAGGAATTTTTCCTTAAAATATTTTGCAAATTTCACAGATAATCGCGATAAAGGCCCCCTTCTGGAGAATTTTGTTTTTTCTTCTTTAATAAAATGCTGGGAGGGTGGAATCAATTACTGGCGGACCAAGGATAAAAATGAAGTTGATTTTATACTTTCGGATTATTACGGGAACGTTATTCCAGTAGAGGTAAAGGCAACAGAATTGAGAAAAATTGAAATTGGAAGCGGACTGAGAGCGTTTATTGAGAGATACAGCCCTAAAAACGCCTTTATTATCAATCTATCATTGGAGGAAAAAGTCAAACATAATGGCACTCAAATTCATTTTCTCCTCCCTTTCAGAATAAAGAGTTTGATTAAATGGAGAAAATAAATTGCTCCCGCGTTCATTCAAGCAAAAGGAGGGCAGGCCGCTGGTCAAGTGGGTGACGAACGAGTGAATTTCTGGATTTTTTAAATTGATTGACAAGAGAAATGATAAGTATTTTAATGAACATTGCAAAATTTATTTATAGCCGGCATGCAAAACGACAGATGAGATGGAGAAACAGAAGCGAAAGAGAAATAGAAGAAACAATAGTTTTTCCCGAGAAAGTTTCTCCAAAACCCTCTCCCCTTGTGGGAGAGGGTAAGGGTGAGGGGGTTGTTCAAGATGCTGTTCAAGGGAGGGGAGATTTTTGGAAAAAGCAATGGCAAAAACACTGGAAATTGAGGATGGAATTAATATTGACCTTGATGATGAAGGTAAGCTTATTGGATTAGAGATTATTGGAGTACAGGAAAGATACCCACTCAAGGACATTTTCAATATCTCTACGGAGAATCTTATTCTTGAAGGTTAGAAAAAAATCGCTTTCTGAGAAGGAATATAATAATAATCAGTAATAATAAATCTGAGTTACTATTACTTCCACCAGTACTGCATCCGCATCCTTCCTTTAATTCGCCCGCGTATTTCATTTTTACAGCAATATCCCGAGTAAATGGAACAATTTCAACCTGTGTTTCATCATTTTTGATTTC
>CBFGJQ010000335.1:0-1927 GCA_965649095.1 Caldifarciminota bacterium
TAAAACTCACCTTCTCACTCTTTAATACCTCATAGGCCCCCTTTTTGGGATTGAAATAGGCAGTTGATATCTCAGGGATGAGATATATACCATCTGCCTGTGGGATTAAGGGAAATCTGAACTCCTTTGTCCCTTTTATGGCCCCGCCTGATTTATCAATATTCACCTTTATCTCAGGCTCAAGGATCTTAAGGTTAGAAACCACCGGAATAGAAGGTTTTTCTACAAGTTTTATGTTGCCAGTTCCGCTAATCTTTATAATGAGATTCACCGGCTCACCCTGCCTTGATGTATCACGGTCAACCCTTGCCCTCATTGTGAAATTACCAACACCGCCACAAAAATTCTCCGGTCTACCTTCCTCGGGCAAGGGACGGACATTTATTGTAATGGGCTTTGAGGCAATGGTTATCTGCTGGGCAGTGCCAAAGAAGTCAAAGAAGTCCCGGGGTGGCTTTATTACGGTCGCAACCATCTCCATCGGTTCAATTGTAAGACTACCGGTGGTTATCGGAAATAATGCTACTGTCTTGAGGAGAGAGGCATAGTATGTCTTGCCACTATATCTCTTTTTCTGATACCTAAGGCGGTCTGCATCATAGACTGTCTCGGACCAGAAGCCATTAAAGGATGGTAATTTTGTAAAATTGATGTCATCAAGATTATACTGAGTATAAAGATAGAACTCCACATTTATCTGTTCACCCTGATATACCTCCCTACGGCTGGGGAAGGCAACAAGCACTATTGCATCCTCAAGCGAGCCGGTTGGCTTCGGTGGTGAAGCAGTTGAAGGGGGGGGTGCCTGGGTAGTGCCCTTTACAACCTCAATCTCAATTGATTGGGTCTCGTATGTCTTTCCCTCATAATCAATCCGGCACGGTCCAATTGTGAACCTTCCAATCTTTTTGGGGCTTAAGGTATATATGAATGTGATCGTCGTCTGCTGTGTCATCTTTCCATTGATAAAACTTATGTTTGTTGATTGCGATGAGGAGCGGCCCAGTATATTGAAGCCGGGCAGATCCGGTAATTTAGGGGAAGGAACCCCACCGATATTCTCTCCCCTCACCGAGACATTCAAGGTAAATGTCTCGCCGAGGCCAACTGTGGTCCGGTCTACAGAGGCAGTGAGGTTCATCTCACCGGCATAGGAAGGAATTATAAAGGCAAGCGATATGGTGCAGATTAACCTTCCGCACAAAGATTTCTTGGAATTTACCTTCATCCTACCAGTCCTTTTCCACCTTCGGTAGTTGTGGCCTGGGTTTTTCCTTCTTCTTCTCCTCCCGCTCCTTATCCTTCAATGCCTCTAAAATACGATTTGCATCCTGCTTTGACATCTCGGGTCTTTGCATCTGTTGCTTCGGTTGTTGCTGCGGTTGCTCTTTTTGCTCTTCTGTGGAATCACCTTGAGGCCGATTCTTTAACTCCTCTTTTAACTTCAGACAGAACTCCAAGTTCTCCTTTGCCTTTATATCTTTGTTATTTAAAAGGAGGGCACTCTTGTAGGCACCTATTGCCCCCTCAAGGTCTCCCTGCCTGAATTTACAATTACCAATATTATAGAATGAATTCGCCTGAAACTTTTTATCTTTGGTCAAAAGTCCAATCTCAAACTCGCTCATTGCCTCAGGATACTTCTCCATCTTATATAATGCCCTTCCCATATTATAATGAATCTTGATGTTATCAGGCGCAAGGACCTGTGCCTGCTGATAGGTTTTTAATGCATCTTCGTATTTGCCCTTACGCATCAGACCATTGCCCTTCCGCATAATAGAACCAACATCACCATAAATAGAGCTTACCGGCGAGATGAATAGAATGATGGGCAATATACCTTCCCTAAATCTGAAACGGAATCTCATAGCCATCTCCCCTTTCTATCACTCAAGAATATGCTAAGGAATAGTAATCCAAACGA
>CBFGJQ010000336.1:0-1916 GCA_965649095.1 Caldifarciminota bacterium
CATAAGAATTCTGATAATCAAAGAATGGTTCAACTGAAAGACCCTCAAGGTAGAATGCACTCATTGAACCAGAGAGGACATTCCAGCGGATTTTATAGACAAAGTCCGCCCTGCCGTCCTGCCACAGGCCAACATCAACCTCAACCCAGCGCAAGTCAGCAGTAAGGGATAATAGACAAAATAGTAGTATCATTTCAGTCTATCGTAATTGGTTATACGGTTTCGCAGCCCGTTTATTAAAAAATTTACTCTTTAGACGCCTCAATCCTTGCCCTTAACAAATCCGCCTGGGCTGAGATAAAATCTGCATATGCCTGTTTTGCCTGGGACCAGCAGGTCTCATCCGGGAATGAATTCACAATCCCCTGCCAGACAAGTTTATAGACCTTCTCAAGCGTCTGTTTAGCATCACCCTTACCCGTATATTCAAACTGGGCAATAACCGGAACCGGCTGGAAGACCGGGGTTGGTCCGGCAACGACCTCGGTCTGGGCACCTAAAAATATAACCCCCATCTCTTCAATCACATCAAGATGGATCTTTATCGCTGCTAATACCGAAGCAATAGAATAATCTGCAGTTGAGAACTTCATTACAAGCAGATTATTTTTTATTTCGCCAAACGGCAGGTTCATAATACCTCCTTCTAAAATTAAGATTTAATTATAATGAATTTGAGGAATTATGCAAGGGTTAAATAAGAAGAGAAAGGGGCGCAAGGCCCCTTTCTCTTGGCAAAAATCAAAATCTATTCTGGTTCCGAATCATCAGGCAGGGTGTCGTTGGGGTTCTTTATAATATAAGGCAATGCCCAGGCGCGGGAATAATATTTAGCAGTAGAATCACCAAACAGGGTCTCCCAGCCAATGACATCAACCGCACTATGGCGAACTGCAGGTGTAGCTATAACCGAGTCATCAGCAATTACCCAGGTTCTCTTGAATGTTGTTGTATTCTCACGATAGAATGGCTGGCGCCAGTGCCTTTTCAGGCCGACCCCGGGCTTGTGCCCTGCACCATGGTGTAAGAATGCCCAGGTTGAATCGCCATTTGCCTCACAATAGGTAGTTACTTCAACAGTGTCACTCGGTTTGAAGGTCGGCAGTTGGTCCTTTGTAAAATATGTATTGGAATTATCAACCATAAAGACGAGGTTGCCACCAACCCGCACCTCTATTTTTGTAATTGCGACCGGATGCTGTGTGCCAACCGTATAAATATCAGCAACCGTCAGACTTGCCAGATGCCAGCCTGCATCATCACGGAAGCATTTAATCTTTTAACGCTATCTGTAATCTCGCGCACCATAACCGGACCAGAACCAACCGGTGAGTCATTGGCAACGAAGAAGCCATACCCTGGCGGTGTGCCTTTAAAGTATGCAGTCATCGTCACAAAGGCACTATCACCCACAACATCAATCTCATAATGCCTGTCAACCGGACGCTCAATAAATCTTACCCACTTCACATAGAATGGAAATGTATCAGTAGCAAGACCAGGCCCACTGTTCATACCCTTTGGCACATTCGTGCTGTCGTCCGCAGACTGGACTTCACCGCCAGCAAACCAGCATCTATCAAGGAACTCCTGCACCTCTGCTTTATCATTCTTTGCACAGCCGATCAGCAACACGCCTGCCAGCACGAAGAAGAATAACACTTTCACATAGTTCATTATGACCTCCCTTCTAAAAAATTTGACGCAATCCCTTTAAAAAAGGTTTAATGTAAGGACTGCTTTTATCAGCGATAAGGTCGTGGTTAGGGGACCGCAGTGTGCGCAATCATTGACCAAATGGTATTTTTGAATATAATTCTGCGGATGGGATATAAACTACCCAAAGGCATCTTTCTTGCCCTGATCCTTACAGCATCTTCCTTTAGTCACTCTCAACAGGAGATAAAGATTATCTC
>CBFGJQ010000337.1:0-1910 GCA_965649095.1 Caldifarciminota bacterium
CACAATGGCAAAAATAAAAAATACGAAAGCAGACTGGACTGAAAGGTTTTTCATAGGAGAGAGTAAATACTGGTTGTATTTAATGAATAAACACTGGAGATATGCACCGAGAGAGGTTAGACAAATTCTGGGAATACTAAAGGAATTTGGTATCAAAAAGGGCAGGATTTTAGAGATTGCCTGTGGTAATGGCAGGATTTGCACCAATTTAGCAAAAAGGGGATTTGATGTCTATGGCATTGACATAAGTCCGGACTATATAAAAGACGCGTGCATAAAGGCACAAAGAAGGAATGTAAGGGTGAATTATATATGTGGAGATATGCGGCATCTAAAAGATTATATCAAAGGGAAGTTTGATGTTGTCTTGAGCCACTTTACATCAATTGGATTTTACGATAAAAGGACTGACCAGCAGACTTTTAAGGATGTTGCAAGATTACTGAAGAAAAGGGGTGTCTTTCTGATATTGAATACAATGTCCCGCGAATGGCTCTTGAGCCATTTCTGTCCAACACTCTGGGATGATACAGATAAGTATGTCATTCTTCATAAACCTGATTATCACCGTTTCCATTCTGTACTCAGCGATAAATGGCAGGTATACAGGAAAGAAGGGAAAGACTTAAAGTTGGAAACTACTCTACCATTAAGATTGAAGATTTATTCCCAGAATGAACTCTGTGAAATGGGAGAGAAGGCAGGATTAAAACTTGTAAAGGCATACGATTCACTGATGACCCTTTTGCCCGTCCGCTCTGACAGCAGGATAAATATGGTCTTTCAGAAACTCTAAACGGGTTATTTAGACCCGAAGCCCGCATAAGAAATGGTAAATGGTAAGTCTTCCCCAAAATTGTAGGGCAAGGCTTTAGCCTTGCTATTGTGGTCGACATGGGACAAGCCTTTTGCTAAAAAGTATGCAGGGACAACCCGCCAATCTGCACGGCAGATTAGAATTTGAAAATTTAATTCTGTAGTGGTAATCTGCCATACTGGATGGCGGAACACTCTGCAATTTAAGGTAATAAGAATTTCAATAATTCCTATTACCTGATGATGAGATTTTTCATTTAAAAAATAAGAAACCACAAGATATTCAGGGTAGAGGCGGAATGCGATGTATTTCGCACAAACTAAAGGTTGGTGATATAGCGGGGGTTTTCAGGGGGTCTCCCCCTGAATATCTTGTCCTTGATAAAAAATCATTTTATCATTTCGTCAATTGTCAAAATGATAAAATGAGAACAGAAAGACCACAGGGCAGAGCGGGTGAAGATGGGAAAAGAAGGGGAAATGGGGGGATTAAACCGACAAACGAAGCCTTTAGACGATACGGGCTGCGAAACCGTATAACGGATAACGATTCTGTAGGAGGGGCTTCCCAGCCGCGATAAAATCTCATTTAACCAGTTACAAATTAACCAATTCTCTTTACCTGTAGCCCTGTTCCTTCCTTTTTTACCCTGCTTTACCCCCTTTGTGCTTTTTCACCCTTTTTGTGAGCGGCTTACCAGCCGCGAGGACGCCTCTCCAGAGGCCTATTAGATATTTATTCGTTATTGGAATTTGGCGAATGCGTAAATCGCTGAACGGTTACGAAAAGCGAAACGGTTTATTTTATCGAATTCGTTTGACGACCGACGAATTAACTATAGACGAAACGCTTTTCCCAACCGACAGACGAAATCCAATCCATATGCTTCTCTTTTGATACTTGAATTTTAATAAAAAGTGGATAAACTCTATTATGATTGCGGTCATTGACTTTGGCTCTCAATATACACAGTTGATTGCCCGCAGGGTGAGGGAATGCGGGGTATATTCAGAGATATTCAGTTGTTTTATTGACAATCTCAATGCCAATAACCTTGAAGGCATCATTCTCTCTGGTGGACCGGGGAGTGTTT
>CBFGJQ010000338.1:0-1905 GCA_965649095.1 Caldifarciminota bacterium
TCCTAAATTACCCTCAAAGATTGATTGCCTTAAATTGCCCTCAGTTACCTTGTTATTTAAAAGATTAGTGAAATGACATTTTCTAATTTACCTTTTATTGGCAGAGAGAATCTCATTAGATTATACAGAGAGCATCTATCCCGTGTTCTAAATTATGAAGGTTATATCCTGATCATTAACGGACCACCAGGAATTGGTAAGACACGCATTATAAAGGAATTTTTGAATCTCACCGATAAAAATTCTGTCTTTACCAGTTACATTAAAATTGATGATTCATTTGGGCTATTTGAATTTTTCGCCTCTCTTTTAAGTGATTTTTTTAATCGTGCCCATATCGGAGGCTTGATACCATACACCATCAACGAACATCTTTATAATTTATATGTAAAAAAATTCCCGATTTTAAAATCTATCTTTCCTTATGAACCAAAAGGGACTTTAGAAAAAAATCTGACCCCAGCAATGGCATTCCAGTTTTTGCAGAATCTTATACATTTCTACCCTGTTGTTCTTTTTATAGATGATTTGCACAATGCAAATGCAGAGATAAAGGATTACATAACACTATTGTGCAGGAATGTTATCAATCTGCCAGTATTAATTGTAGCAGGGACAAGACCTGATGATAAAACCCAGATATGGATAAAGTCTCTAAAACAGACCTCCCCCCTACTTCAGATAGATTTAGAGCCATTGACTGAATCTGAGGTTCACAAATTCAATCAACTGATGTTCAAAAATGAACTCCCCGGTAAATTGTTTGACTGGATTCATCATAAGACCAAAGGCGACCCGCTATTTACAACCGAGTTCTTATTGTTTTTGATGAAGAAAGGTATTATATATTTTAATACAGAAAAACAACATTGGATTATCACAAAGGGTTATCCAGAGATAGGACTACCCGATACACTCTTGCAACTCGTAAAGACGCAACTTGAAACCCTTTCAAATGGCGCGCAAGCGTTTCTCAGGCAATCTTCTTTGCTCTTCAGTGATTCATTCACCCCTGATATGTTGAATTTTGAGATAAATTCTGATGAAATAGATGATATCCTCAAAAGCGGTTTGATTTTTAAAATAAAAGAAGAATATGCCTTTTCCCATCCTTTAATAAAAGAATGTATTTATAATCTCATACCTTCCCGAAAAAAGAGAATTTTGCATTCTAAACTTGGTCATTTTCTGTTGAAAAGAAAAATAAAAGAAGAGGCATTGAGACAGTTCATTCCCGCAGGGATAGAGCCCAATAAATTGCTCAATCTTTTGATTGATATCACAAAAGAATTAAAAGCGAAAAGGGCGTTTCAAAAGGCATTGTTTTACGAAGAAACACTTTTGAGACTAATCTCCACAAACCGCCATCTGCTCAGCCAAAAACTTCTCCCCTTTTTTATTGATTCTGCAAATTCTTTGCGTCGTTCTGGTCAATATCAAGATGCCCTCAATCATTACAAAATTGCACTTGCCTTTTTGAAAGATAACTTAAAAAAGAAAAATGAAAGATTGATTCCATTTATTTATAAAGATATGACATTTGCCCAATTACGTTTAGGCAACAACGAAGAGGTGCTCAAAACAACAAAGAGAGCAAAAGAGTTTATTAAATTAAAAAGAGTAAAACCAGACCTGAATACAATGATTACTATTGAAACCAATCGTGCCTTTGCTTTTGCAAACCTGGGTAAATTCAAAAAGGCGCTGGGACTTGCACAAAGACTGAAACGGAAATATGAAAAATTAGCTGATTTAAACCAAAATTTTAGACTACACTACTGCATTGCAACTATTTATCATAAAATGGGCGCCGGGCAGATGGCGATACCATGGGCAGAAAAATCTCTATATTTTGCAAAAAAGATAAACGATGAAAGATATATCGCAGCCCTGAGTGGTAATATC